>VBJE01000039.1 GCA_005879675.1 Chloroflexota bacterium | reverse complement strand
ACCTGATCGAGCGTTACGCCGGAGCATTCCCGACCTGGCTGCACCCGACGCAGGTCGTCGTCGCCGCGGTGAAGGACGAGTTCAACGACTACGCGCGCAAGGTCGGCGACCGCCTTCGCGCCGCACGCGTCCGCGTCGAGGTCGACGCCCGCTCGGAGCGCCTGGACCGCAAGATCCGCGACGCCAAGCTGAAGAAGGTCCCGTACATCGGGGTGGTCGGGGGGAAGGAGGTCGAGTCAGAGCACGTGAACGTCCAGAACCGCGCGGGGGAGAAGGTGGACATGACGCTCGAGTCGTTCGTGCAGATGATCACCACCGAGATCGCGGAGCGGCGCCGCTAGCTGTCGAACTTGATCTCGATCTGGGTGTGCTCGCCGCGCCCGAGGAACTGGATGGCGCCGACGTTCTGAGGTCTCGATGCTCGTGCGAACTTGATCTGCCCAGTCGTCTTGTCGCTCGAAGTGATTCTCCAGTCGCCTGAGTTGAGACCATTGGAGTAGAAACTGGTCACCGTGGGTACGTCGTCGCTCGAATCGAGCGTCTCCTGGCATTCGCGCGAATCCCCTGAGGCAATTCCGCGACTGCCGGCGCTCGCGGTTTTCCGGCCGGCAAATATGCCGCGACCGCCGGCACTCGCGTCAAACCAGGCTAGAGACTCCCCGGGATGCGGCCTCCACAGTCGCCCGCCGCGGCAACCGGGACGATGCCGCCGTTGACGACCTCAGCGACGCGCGGCTGGTGCTGCGGGTCGCCGCCCGAGAGGACATGGGTGTCGTCGATCCACTCGCAGGCGAACATGCCGTTGATCGTCGCGGCGCCGATGGTGAACGACGTGCCCGCGTTGTCGACGATGGCGATCATGCTCCCCGTGGGCGAGACATAGATGAATGAGGGGCCGTTGATGGCGAGCGTGCGCACCGTTCCGGCGGTCCAGTTGAGGACCGTCGCCTGGGTGAAGCTCGTGCTCTCGCACGCCACGCCTGCCGGAGACGCCGACCCGGCGATCAGACACGATGATGCGTTGCCCAGCGTGAACCGCCGCGTCGCGGTGGCGGGGTCGACGACGTGAAGCTCCAGGGGACCGCAGCAGAATGGACCACCACCCTGCGTGCATGACGCCACGACCGCAAGGACGAGGTTGTTCGTCCCGCGCCAGCCGAGCGGCCAGAGCGTCCTCGCGCCGGTCTGGGTGAACAGGTTGAGGTGGTTGCCGCCGCCGTTGAGGTCCTCGACGTAGAGGCGCGTCGAGGCTCCAGTCGACGTGTAGTCGGCCACCACGACCGCGATGCGCCGGTCGTCAGGGCTGACCGCGAACATGCTCCGGCGGGACGCAATCGAGGCGGGCACCGCCGTCGCGCGGCCGGTGTCGCCGTTGGGGGCGAGGAATCGGACAGTGCCCTGGCCGTCCATGAAGTAGGCGCGCGAGTTGCTTGTGCTCACCGGGAGGGGCACGGGCGCCCCGGCCGTGCTCCCGCAGCTCGCGTCCGTCGGGGTGCCAGTCTCCGCGGTTGCGGCAACCTTCCCGCCGGCTCCGACAATGGTGACGCTGTAGGTGCTGGCGGCCTGGCTTCCCACGAGGAGCCCATACGGAACGGACACCGGGATGGGGGAGCTCGAAGGGCTGGCAGACGCCTGCGTGGATCCGGACCCGGACGGCTGCGCGGACGCCGAGGCGGCGGCCGAGGGCGTCTGGCTCGCCACGTTGTTGCCGCCGCCACAGGCGGTCGCGAGGATGCAGGCGAGCAGGGCCGCCTTCATGGGTGCTGAGTCACGGGGCTGCGTTCCCATTCGCGAGAGCCAACGACATTGTGCGCACCCGGTTACGTTTCCGGTACCATCCACGACCTGAAGCAGGGGCCGACCCTCACCCCCAGGGCGCAGCCCGAAGGGGTCCTTTGGCGGACGGCACCTTGCTGTCCGTTTTGTTTTATGTGGATGGAGGAATAGAGCAACCCTGAATTTGACCGAGGTTTTGTCCCATACCGTTTAAAGAGCTGAGGATCAACGAGCAGATCCGCACCTCGGAAGTGCGACTGATCGACGACCAGAACAACCAGCTAGGCGTGCTTTCGCTGGACGCCGCTCTTCGCATCGCAAACGAGAAGGGGCTCGACCTCGTCGAGGTGGCGCCGCAAGCGAGCCCGCCGGTCTGCCGCCTGATGGACTACGGACGCTACAAGTTCGAGACTGTCAAGCGCGAGAAGGACCAGCGGCGCAAGCAGAACGTCATCAAGCTGAAGGAGATGAAGCTTCGCCCCAAGGTCGCGGAGCACGATTTCCAGACGAAGTTCAAGGGTTTGAAGCAGTTCCTCGAAGCAGGAGAGAAGGTCAAGGTGACGATCATGTTCAGGGGCCGCGAGATGGTCCACCAGGAAATCGGGCGGAAGATCCTCGAGCGCGTGGCTGACGACGCCAAGCAGTTCGCGATCATCGAACGCCAGCCCCTCCTCGAGGGGAGAAACCTGTTCATGATCCTCGCCCCCAGCCGCCAGGGTGCGGTGAAGGAGCAGGCGACCAGTGCCTAAGAAGAAGACGATGAAGGGCCTCGCCAAGCGGATCCGCGTCACCCGCAACGGAAAGCTCGTGAGGCGCAACTCCTGGACGAGCCACCGGCTTCACCAGAAGTCGAAGAAGCACAAGCGGAAGGACCACACCGAGCAGCCCGTTTCCAAGGCGGACCGGAAGACGGTCCGCCGCGCGTTGGGACTTTAACCCGTGGCAAGGGTCAAGCGCGGCGTTCCCGCGCATCGCCGTCACAAGGCGATCCTCGACCGCGCCAAGGGATTTCGCCTCTCCAAGAAGCTGCTGTTCCGCCCCGCCAACGAGGCAGTGCTGCACGCGCTGGCGTACGCGTTCCGCGACCGCCGGCGCCGCAAACGCGAGATGCGGCAGCTGTGGATCGCGCGGATCAACGCTGCTTCCCGGCAGTCGGGGCTGCCGTACAACAAACTGATGCACGGCCTTCGCCAGGCCGGAGTGGAGATCGACCGCAAGATGCTGGCTGACCTGGCCGTGCGCGACAGCGGTTCCTTTGCCCGGCTGGTGGAGGTTGCAAAGAAAGCCCTCTGACCAGCTGATCTCGAGCCCGGACAACGAGGTCGTACGCCGCCTGCGGCGCCTCGCCCACCGGCGCGAACCAGGCTTCGTCCTCCTGGAAGGCCCGCGCGTGCTTGCCGAGGCGAAGGCCGCGGGCCTGGAGTTCGACCTGATCGCGGTCCGCGAAGGGGACAGGCTGCCGTTCCACACCGACTCGCGTGTCACGCTGTCGCCCGGGGCCTTCAGGGCGGCGACGCAGACCGTCACCCCGCAGGGCGCGATCGCCATCGCTCGCGTGCAGGAAGCTTCGCCGCGAGAGGTGATCGAAGCGGCGCGCGGGGCTCGGTGGCCGCTCCTTGTCCTCGACCGGGTGCAGGACCCCGGCAACGTCGGCGCGATCTGCCGCACGGCGGCGGCCGCCGGCGCGCCCGCTCTCGCCGTGCTGCCAGGGAGCGCCGATCCATTCGGGCCCAAGGCCGTCCGCGCCTCGGCGGGGAACGTGTTCCGCTTGAAGGTCGCGAGAGCGCAGTGGAAGGACCTGGAGGAGCTCGACGGCTACGGCGCCTCGCCCGCGGGCGGTGCGCCGCTGGCCGAGACGCCGATAGAGTCTGCGGGCATGATCGTGCTGGGAAGCGAAGCGCACGGCCTCTCGCGCAAGGACCTGAAGCTCGTCACGGTGCCTCTGACCGAGGGCGTCGAGTCGCTCAACGTCGCGGCCGCGGCGGCGCTGATCCTTTTCGAGATCCGCCGGAGGACGTCTGGATGAGCGACCCGTCGGCGCTGACGACCGAGGCACTTGCGGCCATCGCCCAGGCGCCGGGCGAGGACGCCCTGGCGAAGGTCGAGCTCGAGTATCTGGGCCGCAAGAGCGGCCGCGTCAGCCGCCTGCTCGCCAACATCGGCCAGCTTCCGCCGGCCGAGAAAGCTGCCCTGGGCAAAGCGGCCAACGAGGCGAAGCGAGCGATCGAGGCCGCGCTCGCGGCTCGGCGCGCCGAGCTCGAGCAAGCGCGGCTGGCCGACCTCGCTGAGACCGAGGCCATCGACGTCACATTCCCTGGTCCGCCGCTCGGCCGCGGACACATACACGTCCTCACGCAGGTGCGTCGCCAGATCGAGACCGTGCTCGAGTCTCTCGGCTACCAGGTCGAGCTAGGGCCCGAGGTCGAGACCGAGTGGTACAACTTCGAAGCCCTCAACATCACCGCCGGGCATCCCGCGCGTGAGAACTGGGACTCGTTCTATTTCAGTCCCGAGCTGCTGTTGCGCGCCCACACGTCGCCGGTGCAGATCCGTGCCATGCAGCGCATCAAGGAGCCGCCCATCTACATCATCACTCCGGGCCGTTGCTACCGCCGCGACGCGCCGGAGGCGACACGTCTTCCTTACTTCAGCCAGGTCGAGGGCCTTGCCGTCGATAGAGGAATGACGGTCGGCGACATGAAAGGCACGCTGCTCTACATGATCCAGTCCCTGTACGGCGCGGACCGGAAAGTGAGGGTGCGGCCGAGCTACTTCCCCTTCACCGAGCCGAGCTTCGAGTTCGACGTGTCCTGCGGGATCTGCGGCGGGATGGGCTGCAAGAGCTGCCGGCACAAGGGCTGGCTGGAGGTCGGGGGCTGCGGGATGGTCCACCCGCAAGTGCTCCGCAACGGCGGCATCGACCCGTCGCAATGGAACGGCTACGCGTGGGGGTTCGGCATCGAGCGGATGGCGATGCTCAAGCACGACGTCGACGACATCCGGCTGTTTTACGAACCCGACCTTCGCTTCCTGGAGCAGTTCTAGATGGGCGGCCAGCAAAAATCCGGCGATAGTCGCGACTATCCGATGCTTTCGGGGGTTGACGGCGCCGATAGTCCGGACTATCGGCGGGCTTGCGGAGGCCGGGCTGACTGATGCGGATCTCCTACGAGTGGCTCGGCGACTTCCTCGACCTCGAAGGCCTCACGCCCAAGGACGCCGCCGACGTGCTGACGCGCCAGGGCGTCGAGGTCGAGTCGCTGACCATGGTCGACCTCTCGGCCATCGTCATCGGCAAGGTGCTCGAGCAGACCAAGCACCCGAAGTCGCGCAACGACCTCTGGGTGCACCAGGTCGACCTTGGCGGCCGCGTGCAGCAGATCATCGCCGGCGCGCCCAACGCGGTCCCCGGCAGCCTGGTGCCGGTCGCGCTGCCGGGGACGACGGTGCCGAACGGCAAGGTCGTCAAGGACATGAACATCGCCGGCTATCAGGCGAGCGGCATGCTGTGCTCGGCGTCTGAGCTGCTGCTGGGTGACGACCACTCCGGCATCCTGATCCTCGACCGCGGCACGCCGGGTCAGTCGCTGACGACGGTGATCCCGAGCCAGGCGATCATGGAAGCCGAGGTCACCTCCAACCGCCCGGACTGCATGGGCCACCTCGGCATCGCGCGCGAGCTCGGCGCCGGGCTCGACCGCCCAATGAAGCGCGACTTCATGCCCGCGTTCACGGGCACGGCCGACCCGCCTGGCCGCGACCTTGTCAGGGTCAGCATCGAAGACCCCGAGCTCTGCAGCCGCTACATCGGCGGCGTGATCACTGGCGTCAGGGTCGGCCCGAGCCCTGACTGGATGCAGCGCCGCCTCAGGGCGTCCGCAGTGAGGCCGATCAACAACATCGTCGACATCACCAACTACGTCCTGCTCGAGTACGCGCAGCCGCTGCACGCCTTCGACCTCGCGAAGCTCAAGGGGCCGGCGATCGAGGTGCGGCGGGCGCGGGACAGGGAGAGGCTGCTCGGGCTGGACGGGGTGGAGCGCGAGCTGACGACCGACATGCTCGTCATCGCCGACGCGGAGCGGCCGGTCGCCCTCGCAGGCGTGATCGGCGGAGAGGAGACGGCGGTGACCGAGGCGACGACCGACATCCTCCTCGAGTCGGCCACCTTCAGCGGCCCCAGCATCCGGCAGACGTCGCGCGCCCTTGGCCTGCGCACCGAGGCGTCCGCGCGCTTCGAGCGAGCGCTGCCGCCGGAGCTGGCCCTTGCCGGAGCGCGCCGCGCGGCGTCGCTGATCGCCGAGCTTGCGGGCGGCAAGGTGCACAGGGATTGGGCCGACGTCTACCCACGTCCGCAGGAGCCGGTGCGCGTGAACATCCGGCCTTCGTTGATCGACGACGTCCTCGGCACGCATGTGCCGCTCCAGGAGGCGGAGGCGATCCTCAAGCGCCTGAACTTCCATGTCAAGGTGAGGGGGGACGGGGAGTGGGACGTGCTGCCACCTGTGTTCCGCCTCGATGTCGCGATCCCCGAAGACCTGGTGGAGGAAGTCGGGCGCGTGTACGGCTACGACCGCGTGGCGCCCACGCTCCCAGGAAGGCGCCACGACCGGTGGACGCCGCTGGCGCCGAGCATGGACCGGCGCCTCGACGACGGGCGGGAGGTCCTCGCCGGCGCCGGCTTCACCGAGACGTGGACACCGGCGCTCGTCTCCGGGACCAAGCTCGAGAGCCTGCGCATCGCCGCCCACGCGATGCGCGTGTTGAACGCCTTGAGCGACGACATGGACACGCTCCGCACATCGCTTCTCCCTTCGCTGTTCGACGCGGTGGCCCTGAATCGCGACCGCGGCCGAGATGAGGTTCGCCTCTACGAGATCGCGACCGCATTTCTGGCCCGCGTCGGGGAGAAGAACGCCCAGCCCGAGGAGCCGCTCCGGCTCGCGGCCGTGGCGACCGCCGGCACGACAGCCCAGGAGGGCGAAGACGGATTCCGGGCGCTCAAGTCGGTGCTCGACGGACGCCAGCTGGGTTACATCGGCGAGGTCCACCCGGCGGTTGCTGCCCAGTCGAAGCTCGATGGCCGAGTGGTGGCGTTCGAGATCGACGTCGAGCCGGTTCTCGGAGCCGCTCACGTGCCGCGCGCGCAACCGCTTCCGCGGTTCCCCGGCGTGGAGCGCGACCTGGCGGTCGTGGTCGAGGACGCGGTCGCCGCAGGCGCCGTGCTGCTCGCGATCAAGGAGTCCGCGGGCGAGATGCTCGAGCATGCGCGAGCCTTTGACGAGTACCACGGCGCGCAGGTGCCGGAAGGTCACAAGAGCATCGCTTTCACCTTGACTTTCCGAAGCCCGGAGCGCACCCTGACGGACGCCGAAGTGGACACCGTGATGGCGGAGATCAGGCTGGGGCTGGAGAAAAGACACCGCGCCAGGTTCCGAGAGTGACGCCTGACGCGCATTTCGCACGCGGCTTGCGTGCCGTTCGGGGGAAGCGCTAAGTGACGTGGATCGACATCTTTCCGATCGTGCTCCTCATCGCCTACGGAGTGGGCGGCTTCTACAGCGGACTCATCCGCCGCTTCATCGGCCTGGTCGCCGTGTTCATCGCGGTGTGGGCGGCGACGAACATGGGCCTGCAGGCCGGCGCCATCCTGCAGCAGACCTCGAGCTTCGAGGTGGCCGACGGGCGGATCTACGGCTTCTTCGGCATCATCGTCGCCGTGCTGGTGATCGTCGAGGCGGCGACGCAGCTGGCGCACTCCCAGATCCAGATCCCGGCCATCGTGCTCAATCGCACCCTGGGCACATTGATCGGCGTCCTCAGCGCGGTCCTCATCTCGGTCGTGCTCGTGTACGAGCTCGAGCAGGCGGCGAACCCGATCGGCGGCGCGCAGCTCGACGCGACGCAGCAGGGATTGCGTGATTCCGTTCGCCACTCGCTGTTCATGGTCAATCTCGTGAACGCGACCGGCCGGCCGGTCATCGCCCTGTTCTCGCCGCTGCTGCCTCCGGATGGGCAGACGTACTTCGGGCCAGGACCGGTCAACCCCTAAGCTCAGCGTCGATTTGAGCCGCCGGGCGCGCGCAGGACGCGGTGATGAGTAAGGACTTTTTCGAGCGCCTGCGTGCGCGGGCCGTGCAGATCGACGTCGAGGAGCACCTGCGCGCGCGTGTGGAGCGCGGCGACAAGCTTCGCGTGAAGTTGGGTCTCGATCCCACCGCGCCGGACCTGCATGTCGGGCACCTGGTCGTGCTCGACACGCTGCGCATGTTCCAGGACGAGGGTCACACCGTCGTCGTGATCATCGGCGATTACACCGCTCTGATCGGAGATCCCAGCGGCCGATCTGTCACCCGTCCGATGTTGAGCGAAGACGAGATCGCCCGGAATGCAGAGACGTACTTCAAACAGCTCGACCTCGTGCTCGATCGCGAGCAGATCGAGGTCCGGCACAACTCGGAGTGGCTGGCGTCGATGACCGCCGCCGACATCCTGCGGCTGATGGCGAAGGCCACTCTCCAGCAGGTCTTGCAGCGCGAGGACTTTGCCGATCGCATGAAAGAAGGGACGCCGATCAGCGCCCACGAGATTCTCTATCCCTTCAACCAGGCGTACGACTCGGTGGCGGTCAAAGCCGACGTCGAGATAGGCGGCACCGACCAACTGTTCAACCTGCTGTTCGGACGCGAGATCCAGAAGGCGTACGGGCTGGAACCCCAGGACATCGCGGTCTTTCCCCTGATCGAAGGCACCGACGGCGTGCAGAAGATGTCGAAGTCACTTC
>VBJE01000315.1 GCA_005879675.1 Chloroflexota bacterium | reverse complement strand
CCTGGCAGAGGCGCAGGTCGTCGACGCCGTAGAGGGCCGACGTGTGTACGACGCCAGTGCCTTCCTCCGTGGAGACGAAGCTCGCGTCGACCACGTAGTGGGCGCGACCTTCTTCAGGGACGGAGTACGGGTACAGCGGCTCGTAGTCGAGACCAACCAGGTCGCGGCCCTTCATCCGCTCGACCACCTCGGGAGGTTCCTTGAGCACCGCGAGCCGGGCTTCGGCGAGGATCAGGTATTCGTCGCCTTCCTTGACCTTGATGTAGTCGACGGCGTTCGCGACCGCCAGGGCGACGTTGCCGGGCAGCGTCCACGGCGTCGTGGTCCAGGCGAGGATGGAGGTCTTGGGGTCCTTCTTCAGCCGGAAGCGCACGTAGACGCTCGGGTCGGGCACGTTGTCGCGGTATCCCTGCGACAGCTCGTGGCTCGAGAGCGGGGTGGCGCACCGCGGGCAGTACGGCGCGACGCGGAATCCTTTGTAGATGAGGTTCTGCTTCCACATCTCGCTCAGCGCCCACCACACGGACTGCATGTATTCCGGCGTCAGCGTCCAGTACGCGTTGTCGTAGTCCTGCCAGAAGGCCATGCGCTCGCTGAAGGCTCGCCAGTCCTCGACGTACTCGTAGACGCTCTGGCGGCAGAGCTCGTTGAAGCGCTCGATCCCGATCTCGTTCTCGATCGCGAACTTGCCCGAGATGTTCAGCTTCTTCTCGACCTCGATCTCGACCGGCAGGCCGTGGGTGTCCCACCCCGCCTTGCGCTCGACGTAGAAGCCCTTCATCGTCTTGTAGCGGCCGAAGAGGTCCTTGAAGGCGCGGGCGAGGATGTGGTGGGTGGCGGGTTTGCCGTTGGCGGTCGGCGGGCCCTCGTAGAAGACAAATCGGGGCCGGCCCTCGCGCAGCTCGAGCGAGCGCTGGAAGGTGTTCTCCTCCTTCCACCTCTCCATGAGCTGCACTTCCAGCTCCGGGAAGCTGACCCGTGGGATTACCGGTTCAAACATTGCGCCCTGCGCGCGCCCGGCGTCTCTCGAACACGCTTCTAGTGGAGGCTTCCGAGGAGCTGGATGAGGATGATCGCGGCGAGCCAGACGACGAGCGGTGAGAGGTCGAGTCCCCCCATCGCAGGCAGCAGTCGTCGGATCGGCGCCAGCACCGGCTCCGTCACCCGCCAGGCGAACCGCGAGATCGGGTTCGTGGGAAACGGGCTGACGAACGAGAAGACCACCCTGATCAGCACGATCAGCAGGAAGACCTGGATGAGGAAGGTGAGCACGTCCACGATCGTGGTCATGGCCGCGGCCCGAAGAGGATCCGGCCGAGTCGCACCATCGTGCTCCCGGCCGCAACCGCCGCTTCGAAGTCGTCGCTCATGCCCATGGAAAGGATAGGTAGAGCCTTTCCCAGCCGCTGCTGGGCCTCGTCCCGCAGCGTGCGCAGCTCGACGAAGGCCGGCGCGGGGTCGCCCTTGGCCGGCGCCATCGCCATAAGGCCCTGGAGGTCCAGCATCTCCGCCACCGCGCCGATCAGCTCGGCTGCCTGCGCCGGGTCGACGCCCGTCTTCCGCGGCTCGCGGGCGACGTTGACCTCGACGAGCACCTTCTGCTCGACGTTGATCCGCGCCAGCGCGTCGGCAAGGCGCCTGGAATCGACCGACTGTATGAGCGCGAACCGACCGGCCGCGACGCGGATCTTGTTCGTCTGCAGGTGGCCGATCAGGTGCCACTCCGCGCCCTTGACCTCGTCCATCTTCCCCACCGCCTCCTGGACGCGGTTCTCGCCGAGGACTCTGAGCCCCGCGCCGAGCGCCGCCTGGCAGACAGCTGGGCCGTAGCCCTTGGTGACGGCGACGATCGTGATCTCGCCAGGATCCCTTCCGGCGCGGGCGATCCGCTCCCGGACCGTTTGCAGGTTCTCGGCGACGCTCACCGCAGGGCGACGATTGGTGCACATGGCGATGTCGTAGATCGCCTTCACGCCCGCGTCCTCGAGCTGGGCGGCGTTGGCGGCCGCCAGGTCGAGCAGCCAACGGCCGCCGGCCCCGGGCCCGATGAAGCGCGCGTCGAACTTCGCCGCCACCTCCTCGCCCACCTCGTAGCAGCGGCCGCAGATCCCGGGTCCGATACCGGCGCGGACGTGACGGCACCCATATTCATCGCGCAGGAAGGTCACCGCCGCCGCGGTCACCCCGGCGTGGGTTCCTCGCCAGCCCGCATGCACCAGGCCGGCCACCCGCTTCTCCGGGTCCCACAGCACGATCGGGTAGCAGTCGGCGTAGGTGGCGAACAGCGTCACCCCACGCCGGTCGGTGACGAGCGCGTCCACGTCGTCGACCGAGCCACCGGGCTCGTCGACCCGGGCCACGTCAGCCCCGTGCACCGAGCCGATCGTCGTCAGCTCCGCGCCGTCGAGGTCGAGGGCGTGGAGGAAGGCCCGGCGCGCCGCCATGACCGGCTCGGGATCGGGTGCGTGCTTCAGACCGACCGAGCCCACGGCCAGGGTGGAAAAGCCG
>VBJE01000314.1 GCA_005879675.1 Chloroflexota bacterium | reverse complement strand
GCTGTCGGTCGCGCTCGGCTTCACGAACCTCCTCCCGTTCCTCGCCCTCGACGGAGGCCGCATGGTGGTTGTTCTCCTCGAGGTGGTCCGCAGGCGGCCTTTCGACCGCATGGCCGAGCTCAACTTCCAGCGCTTCGGCCTCGTGGCGCTCCTCGCCCTGGCCGCGCTGATCAGCTTCCTCGACATCCAGCGCATCGCCACCGGTTCGTTCCCGGGTTTGCCGAGGTGACGGGCCTGGTGAATCGCCGCAAGGCGATCCCGGTCAACGTCGGCGGAGTGGTCATCGGTGGGGCGGCGCCAATTGCCGTGCAGACGATGACCAAGACCGACACGCGCGACGTCAAGGCGACGCTGCGCCAGATCCACGAGCTGAAGGAGGCCGGCTGCGAGATCGTCCGGCCGGCCGTGCCCGACCGGGAGGCGGCCGAGGCGCTGAAGGAGATCGTCAAGGGCTCGCCGCTTCCTGTGATCGCGGACATCCACTACGACCACACCCTGGCCTTGATGGCGATCGAGGCCGGCGTTCACTGCCTGCGCCTGAACCCAGGCAACATCCCGGACCGCGACAAGGTCACGAAGGTGGTGACGGCCGCCAAGGAACGGCAGATCCCGTTCCGGATCGGCGTCAACGCAGGCTCGCTGCCGGAAGAGGTGCACAAGACCTTGCGCGAGCAGCACCACATCGACCGCGACGACCGCGAGCGAACCGCCGAGCGGATGGTCGAGGTCGCGCTGGGGCACTGCAAGATCCTCGAGGACCTCGACTACGGCCCCGGCTTCATCAAGGTCTCGCTGAAGGCGACCGACGTCTGGACGAACATCCTGGCCAACCGCAAGTTCGCGGCCGCGCGGCCCTATCCCATCCATCTGGGCGTGACCGAATCCGGCCCGGTGGAGGCAGGGAGCATCCGCAGCTCGGTCGGCCTCGGCATCCTCCTCAGCGAAGGCATCGGGGACACGATCCGCGTCTCTCTGGCGACATCGGATCCGCGGGAGGAGGTGCGCGTCGCCCACGAGATCCTGAAGACGCTCGCGTTCCGCGTCGAGAGCCCGACGCTGATCGCGTGTCCGACGTGTGGCCGGCTCGAGTACGACATGGTGCCGACGGTGAAAGCAGTCGAGACCTACATCGCCAGGCTGCGGGTGCCGATCACGGTCGCGGTCATGGGCTGCGTGGTCAACGGCCCGGCCGAGGCGCGCCACGCCGACATCGGCGTCACCGGCGGCCGCGGCAAGGGCGTGATTTTCAAGAAAGGTAAGCTGTACCGCACCGTGCCCCAGGAAGAGCTGCTTCCAGTGCTGCTTGCCGAGATCGATGCGATCGCGGCTGAGCACGCCCTCCCGAGTTAGCCCGGTCCTCCCACCTTCTGGGGACCCCACGCCGAAGGCGTGGGGTGGTCCGGAGGCGCCGGCGGGGCCGGGCCGAAATCTCGACTTCAGATCAGTTGATGCTTGGGAGCTAGAGGTATGAAGCAGGAAGTGGAAGAACAGCAGGACTTCGTCAAAGAAGTCACCAAGATGTCGGACGACTTCGACCGCTGGTACACGGACGTCGTCCGCAAGGCCGAGCTGGCGGACTGGTCGGGCGTGCGCGGGATGATGGTCGTGCGCCCCTACGGATGGGCGATGTGGGAGGCGATCATGCGCGCCTTCGACGACATGATCAAAGAGAGCGGGCACGAGAACTGGGCGTTCCCGCTGTTGATCCCTCGCGAGTACCTGATGAAGGAAGCGGAGCACATCGAGGGC
>VBJE01000038.1:7144-17893 GCA_005879675.1 Chloroflexota bacterium | reverse complement strand
CGCCGGAGGCGGACGCGATCTTTCGCGAGCGCGGGATCTTCCTCGTGCCTGACATCCTGGCCAACGCGGGCGGCGTGACGGTGTCGTACTTCGAGTGGGTCCAGGACCTGCAGTCGTTCTTCTGGTCGGAGCACGAGGTGAACCAGAAGCTCAAGGCGATCCTCTCCCGCGCGTTCGCCGAGGTGCTGAAGACGCACGAGGAGAAAAAGCTCGACATGCGGATGGCGGCGTACGTGCAGGCGGTGTCGCGCGTCGCCGGCGCGACCCGCGAGCGAGGCCTGTACCCCTAACCCTTCCCCCTCAGCAAATGGGCTCGAATGGCGCTATCCCGGGCTCGGGATACGACCATCTGTGCCCGAATGGCTGGGTCAGATCTCTCGCGAGCGGAAGCTCCAGACGCTGAGCGCCAGCACGAGCGCGAACCAGACCACCACCCAGCCCAGGAACTCGACAGGTGGCGGGTCGGTCGCCGCGAAGGGGTTGGCGCGGCCCGCGGTGCCAAGGGCCCGCATAGCGGCGATCAAGGTGTCCGGTTCCATGGCGTAAATCGCGCCTCGCCACAGTCCGTCAGAAGGCAGGACGAGGTGGCTGACCACGCCGACGTTCGCCAGCGCCTGGTTCTCCAGCCCGGCGCCGATGTCGCCGACGACGCCCGCGATCCACGCGATCAGCCATGAGACAAGGGCGATCACTCCCGCGGTGATCCCCGAGAGCCGCGTCGACAGCACCAACCCGACCGAGAGCAGGACCAGGCCTTCCGCGGCGACGAACGCCAGCAGCTCGACGGGGTGCGGCGGCAGATAGCCCGTGGCCCAGTCCACCGCGCCGAGCTCGAGCGTGCCGGCGAATGCGGCATAGAGCGCCACGAGCGCCGCGAGCCCGAGCCATTTGCCAATCACGATCTCGCTGCGGCGGACGGGCCGCGCCAGGATCGAGAGCAGCAGCCCGCTCTCGACCTCGGACGAGATCAACGGACCCGCGACGACCGCGGCGCTCAGCGCGAGCACGCCGCTGAACATGAACGTGATCACGATCAGCAACTGCGACGTCAAGAGGGCGATCTGGTCGGGCGGAAGCGGCTCGCCGTTGCTCCGCGTCAGCGTCGTTATCTTGTTGAAACCCCACGCCGAAAAGCCAACGACGACCAGGGTGAGGATCAGCAGCGCGAGCAGCAGGCGGCGCCGCGACGCCTCCTGGATGGTGAGCCGGGCGATGACGAGGAATGGAGGCATCGCTATCTCTCCTCGTCCTCGAGCAGCTGGAGGAAGCGGTCTTCGAGCGTCTGGTGGCGGGGAGCGACCTCGTACACCCGGCCGCCCAGGGACACGATCATGGCCACCAGCTCGGGGACTCGCTCCGCGTCGAGGCTGGTGAACGTCAGCTGGTCGCCCTCGTCGTCGATCCGGCCGAAGCTCGCGAGCTTGTTCTTGTCCGCCTGCGCCAGGCCCGTGGCGCGAACGCGCACCGCCGTGCCGCCGAGGAGCTCGTCCATGGTGCCCTGCGCGATGACGCGGCCGTGGTCGACGACGGCGACGCGATCGCACACCTGCTCCACCTCGCTCAGGAGGTGGGAGTTGAGGAACACGGCCGTGCCGCGGGCGGCAAGGCCGCGGATGATCTCGCGCACGTCGTGCCGGCCGACCGGGTCGAGCGCCGACGTCGGCTCGTCGAGGAAGACGAGGTCGGGCTCGCCCAGCAGCGCGGCGCCGAGGCCGAGACGCTGCTGCATGCCCTTGGAGAAGGTGCCCACGCGGTCGCCGGCGCGTTGGCTCAGGCCAACGGTCTCCAGGACCGTGCGGATCTCATCCTTCCAGCTCGAGCGCGGCAGCGGCGCGAGCTGGCAGTGGAGGGCGAGGACCTCGGCCGCGGTGAGCCAGGCCTGGTAGCGGAACAGCTCCGGCAGGTAGCCGATCCGGCGCCTCGCGCCCAGGTCGCCAAGGCGCCTGCCCAACAGCCACCCCTGTCCCGATGTCGGCTTGAGCAAGCCGAGCAGCAGCTTCACCGCGGTCGTCTTGCCGGCCCCGTTGGGGCCGAGAAAGCCGAACACCTCGCCGCTCGGGACCGTCATGGTCAGCCCGGCCAGCCCGACCGTGCGGCCAAACGTCTTGGTGAGCTCGACCGTCTTCACCGCGGGCGTGCCGGCGGCCGCGTGGGGGGACGCGACCGCCGTGGTTGTTTCGGCTAGCTCAGCCACTCGCTCAGGCTAAACGCCAGCCTGCTACTTGAGGTTATTCGCGATGTCGATGGCGTCCGATTGCTTGATGCTCCCGACGACGACGTACACGTAGCCGTCCTTCACCCAGACCACGCCCGAGCCAACGCCGGTGTTGTCGCCCAGTGCGACACCCTCGACGCCCTGCACCGTGACCTGCGTCGAGCTCGCGTACTCGATTGGCACCGGGATCAGCAGCGTGGTGCTCGGGTCGCCGATGGCGTTGATCGCGTTCTTCAGCTCCTGCGAGATCCCGGGCTGCGCCAGCATGTAGTCCTCGAGCTGCTTGACGGTCACCTGGGTTGAGGTTGCGGTCGGCGCGGCGGACTTGGCGACCACCAGCTGCGGAAGGTTGATGTCATTGGCACTCGAACCGGTCGGCTGGCTCAGGTTGCCGTAGATCATCCCGACGGCCGGGCCCGCGGTGATCGTCAGCGTCGCTCCGTCCATGCCCGCGGGCATCTTCGGCAGCGTCTTGCCGTGGCTCGCCGCGGAGGCGGCGGCTTTGTCGGCGCTGAAGGTGAAGACCGCGACCGCCTGCGGCATCGCCACGTAGGTGAGGTTGGTCGAGACGCCTTTGGGAAGGCTGGAAACGCTCGGCGGCTGCAGGCCGGCGGCCGCCGCGGACGCGTCGGTTGCGCTCGTGACGATGTGGAGGTCGGGCTGCTTGGTCCACGAGAAGGTCCCGTAGTCGGCGAGCTGTGAAAGGGCCTGGATGTCGGCCACCGTGACCGGCACCGGCTTGACCGTCGTCGGCTTGAAGAAGAACCCGCCGAAGGTGAACGCGACGATGACCACGGCGAGGGCGGCGACCGCGGCCACCAGGACCAGGGCCGGCCGAGCCGCGGGCCGGATGATCGGGAAGCGCAGGCCCAGCGCGGGCTGAGCCTTCGGCTCGCGGGTGATGCGGGCGAAAGCCGCGTCCACGTCGACGCGCGGCTCCGGCACAGCGAGCAGCGTCGCGATAGCGCGCGCGTCGTCGCCTACGGCCTTGAATCGCGCCTGGCATTCGCCGCATGTCTCGAGGTGCGACGCGTCGGCGCCCACCTTTGCATCCGGGTCGTCAAACATCCGGCGCAGCGTGCCTTCACTCAGATGTGCCACGGGTTACCTCCTTGCGCAGCGTTGCTTCCGCGCGCCTCAACAAAGTTCCTATCTGACCGATGCCGACGCCGAGCGCCTGCGCGACCTCGGCGTAGCTGAGCCCGCTCGCGCGAAGCACGAGCACGGCCGCCGGTTTGGGTGCCATCCGCCCGAGGGCGTGGCGCAAGCTGCGCCTGTCCTCTTCGAGCTCCGCCTGCTTTTGCGGGTCGAGCGTCCGGTCGTCCTCCTCGAGCGCCTGCGCGAATTCGCGCTTCTGTCGCCGTCTCGCGCCGCGCAGCCTGTTCAGGGAGGAGTGCGCCGCCGCCCGGTGCAGCCACGCCGGCGCGAAGTCCGCCGTCGCGGAATGGAGCCGGTGGAAGTCCATGAAGACCTCCTGGGCGACGTCCTCGGCCTCGTGCACGTCGGCGAGGACGCGGTTGGCGATGCCCACGACGCGGGCGTATTCGGCTGTGAAAAGGGCCTCGAACGCGTCGTCCTCAGCGCGGGCGACTGTCATGCGGCGCGCACCGAGATTCATGCCCACTACTCATCGAGCACCGCCGAACGCCGGTTTGTGACGGCGCGCCGTGTTCAGCAATGCGGTCAGCCGGCGAGGCTTTTGCGGCGGCGCGAGCTGCGCGAGATCTCGTCCTCGATGACCGTGAAGTCGGCCCGCGGCAGGGCGTGGATGTGGCCCTGGAAAGCAAGCGTCCAGTGCTCGGGCGGCCATTTGCGGACGTAGTCGAGGCGGTACGCGAGCTCTTTGGCCGGAACCCAGTCCGCCTCGTCGAGGACGACGTCGGCGCGGATGTGGACTCGCCACGGGTAGTCCTCGTCCCGGCGCGAGGAGCGCCAGATGGGTGTGTGGTCCTCGTACATCGGCGAGGCGACGGTGACGGTGGCCGCGAAACCCATGCGGCCGGTGACGTAGTAGAGAAGACGGTCGCCGACGCGCATCGTCTCGACCCGGCGGCGGTGTCTGCTCTTCAGGCCCTGGATCGCGAACCCGTGCTCGCGCGTCTTGCGAAAGTTCTCGGGCGAGCTGACGACCATCCAGTACTGGGCGGCCCTGCCGCCGCCTGACTTGCGCTTGCGGCGCGCGCGGCCCGACCTGGCCGGACGCTCCTGGTCGGGCTGTGCCTGTGGTTGCTCCTGGGCCACTCTCGTTACGTGCCGTTTACCCGCGGCCGCGCCGGGCCGAGGTCCTGTGGCTCGGGAAGAAGGGCGCTGAGGTTGCGGATCTGCGCGACGTGCGCCATCTCGTGCCGAGCCACCATCCGGCAGGCATCGAGCAGCGTGGTCTCGCCGCCGCGCGGGTCGGAGATCGGGCGGTCCCACTCCGACCTGCCCCATCCGTGGAGGAGGTCAACGGTTCGCCGCCGCACGCGGGCGAAGTCCTCGAGCGCCTCCTGCAGGGGCCGGCCCAGCTCCTGGTCGTGACCGGGGTCGATGGCGGCCCGGACGTCGGCGGTGGTCTGGCCGTCGAGGTGGGCGTGGCGGAGGAGGCCGTCGACGCGCGGCGCGGAGTCGACCAGGTGCGCGATCAGGCTGCCGAGGGTGGGAAACGCGGGGCCGTGGCGGTAGCGCAGCTGCGCCTCGTCCATCCAGTGCACGAGGTCGCTGGTCCGCTCCGGGACCGAGCTGAGAAGCAGGACGACGTCCGCCGTGGACATCTCCTCGTTGAGTTCCATCGCGGCTCCAAGCTTAAGCCCCCCTCACTGACCCTCTCCCGAAACGGAGAGGGACCCACCTTAAGCGGGATCAAATCCGCACTCTCAACCTCAAGCTTTGCGCTCCATGGATGCGATGGTCGGACCGGACGGCCGCCCCTCCACGTTCGACGGCGCGGCGTGGATCTCGCAGGACGGCAAGCACTGGTGGAACGGGGCCGCCTGGCAGCCCGTCAAGGTGCGCCGCGGCTTCCAGCCGCCGATCGCCCTGGCGGTCATCATCGTCGCCGTCCTCGTCGGCGCCTGGTTCCTTTTCACCCGGGTCATCCCGCCCGTCACGACGCCACCCGTGGTCATGGGCGTGAGCAACGCCAAGATCGTCTCCTCGACCCAGATCGAGTTCGACTATGCGAGGCCGACCCGATGCGGGGAGCTCAACTTTCAGATCGTCTTCTATGACAAGTCAGGCCGCTCAGTCGGCGACTACGTCAGCGAATACGTGAACGGCGTCAGCCCGGGCGTGGAGCACCACTACGTGTTCAAGACCAAGGACACGATCCCATCGAACGCGGTTCGGTTCGTCGCCACGCCGGCCTGCAACGGCTGAAGTCGCATACTCGGAGCGGTGGAGAACGCTCAGGTCGCGTGCGACAAATGCGGCGCGGAGCTCATTCCGAGCGCTGCCTACTGCGAGAAGTGCGGCGCGCGCACGCGGCGGGCGAGACGCCTGGTCAGGCTCGCCATCCGGGTCGAGCTGGTCTTCTTTCTAGGGGTGGTCCTGATGGTGGCGGGATTCGTCTGGGTGTACGCGATCCAGCATTGATCGCTGCGGTCAGCGGCGGTAGATCGCGCGCCCTTCGACCTCGTCCTTGTTCAGGCGCTTGTTGAGATGCAGGCCTTCGAGGATGAACTCGATCACCGAGGCGCGCACCTCCGGCCTGTCCGGCAGGCTGAGTCGCTTGAGCGCCGTCGCCAGCTCCGGCGCGTCGCCGATCGCCCGCATGTAGGTGCGCGCGGGGATGCCCTCGCCCACCTCGAGCATGTTGCCCTCTTCGAACCGCGACACCACGCCTTCAAACTGCGAGGCCGAGAAGTGACGGCTGAACACTGAGCTGATGGCGCCGCGCTCGAGGCGCGCGAGCACCTGCTCCTCCTTGCCCTCGTCCAGGGCCTCGATCTCGACCCGGCCGGCGGTGGAGGATGCGAGGAATGCCAGGTCGGTGATGCGAGGCACGGCGAGCGACTCGCCCAGACGCGCGGCTCGGCGCACGGCGTTGCTGGCGAGGTTCTCGACGTTGGCGATCGACATGCGCACTGAGACGCCTGACGACTGCGAGATGTGCGGGCTGCGCCGCGCCAGATGCGTGAGCTCGGCCACGATCTCCTTCATAAAGGACGGGAAGACGAGCTCGAAGTCTTCGGGGACCGGATGTCGCTCCGCCTCCATGATCTGCATCTCTTCGCCGATGCTCAGCGGATAGTGCGTGCGGACCTGCGAGCCGAACCGGTCCTTGAGCGGCGTGATGATGCGGCCGCGCGACGTGTAGTCCTCGGGGTTGGCGCTCGCGATGACGAACAGGTCGAGCGGCAGCCGCACCCGGTAGCCGCGGATCTGGACGTCCTTCTCTTCCATGATGTTGAGCAATCCCACCTGGATGCGCTCCGCGAGGTCGGGCAGCTCGTTGAGGCCGAAGATGCCGCGGTTGGTGCGCGGCAGCAGGCCGTAGTGGATCGTCAGCTCGTCGGCCAGATAACGGCCTTCGGCGACCTTGATGGGATCCACCTCGCCGATCAGGTCGGCGATCGAGATGTCCGGCGTCGCCAGCTTCTCTCCGTAGCGGCGGTCGCGGCCAATCCATGCGATTTCGACGGCGTCAGCGTCCTTCGCCACGAGGTCGAGGCAGCGGCGGCAGATCGGCTCATAGGGGTGATCGTTGATCTCGCAGCCGGCGATGACAGGCGCCTGCTCGTCGAGCAGGCTGATCAGCGAACGCATGATGCGGCTCTTGGCCTGGCCGCGCTCGCCGAGCAGGATCACGTCGTGGCCGGAGATGACGGCGTTCGAAAGCTGCGGCAGCACCGTGTCGTCGTAGCCGACGATGCCGGGCAGCAGCGGCTCGCCGGCCCGCAGGCGCGTGAGCAGGTTGCGGCGCATCTCCTGCTTGACCGTCTCGCGCTTGTGCCCGCTCGCGCGAAGCTCGGCGATGGTCCTCGGGCGGGCGGAAGTCACCCCTGCACTATAGACAAGCAATCGGCGCGTTCTGCCGGCGTGGTCACTGAGTTTCCGCTCACGACGCGGTTAGACTGACCGGGCGTCTTGACTCAATCGATTCGCGCGCGCTACGAGGGTGCACACGACGACGGCCGGCCGCTGTTGGGCGGGCACCGCGGCAACCCCGCCGAGAACCCGGAGAACACGATGCGGTCGTTTCGCTCCGCGATCGCGGCCGGCTGCGACCTCATCGAGTGCGACGTCCACCTGACGTCGGACGGCAGGTTGGTCGTGATCCACGACCACACGCTGGATCGGACGACCAACGGCACGGGGCTCGTCCGCGACCACACCGCGGCCGAGCTGCGCAAGCTCGACGCCGGCGACGGGGAGAAGATTCCCCTTCTGCAGGAGGTGGTCGAGCTCGCGATCGGCAAGGTCGGCCTGGTCATCGAGATCAAGCAGCTGCCGCCGCTCTATCCCGGCCTGGAGGAGAAGCTCGTCAACATGCTCCGCCAGCTGGGCGCCGTCCCGGAGTGCGCGGTCGTCTCCTTCAACCACGCCGCCATCCACGGGCTGCGCAAGATGGAGCCAACCCTCCAGCTCGGCATCCTCGAGGGCGCGCGGCCGATCCACCCCGCCAGGCTGCTGCGCGAGGCCTCGGCCGATGTTTACTCGCCGCACTGGGGGGCGACGGATCCCCACGTCGTCAAGGAGGTCCACGACGCGGGCGGCGCGGTCGCCGTCTGGCCTGTCGACGACGAGGCCGGGATCGCGTGGTGCCGCTACGTCCAACCCGACGCCATCTTCTCCAACCGCCCCAAGGAGGTCGGAGCCGCCCTTCGCAGCTGGGCAGCGGTCTAGCGCCGGTTCCCACGCGTGGAGCGCCGTTACAGGCGGCCGCGTCCGGGCGTTGCCTCAAACGTGGACCGCGCCCATACCATGAACCGGCCGTGCTACCCGACCGGCCCCCCTTCGAAGACATGTACCGGGAGTTCCTCGGACGCATCTATGCGTACGTCCGCTCCCAGGTCGGAACGTCCGCCGACGCCGAGGACATCACGGCCCAGGTGTTCATGAACGCCTACCAGGCCTACGGCCGCTTCGAGGCTCGCAACACGACGCCCGCGGCCTGGCTGTTCCGCATCGCGCGCAACGCGACCCTCGACCATTTCCGGGCCCACGGGCGCAGGGAGCGACTGCGGCGGACCATCGAGCACCAGCCGCAGGTCGAGGAAGACCCGGCCGGCGAGGCCGAGGACCGCATCCGGTATCGCGCCCTGATGGCGAAAGTCGCGCAGCTGTCCGAGCGGCAGCGCGACGCGATCTCTCTTCGCCACTCCGGCCTGAGCTTCGACGAGGTCGGGAAGCTCATGGACTGCAGCGAGGATGCCGCGAAGATGCTCTATCACCGAGCGTTGAGGGCGTTGAAGGACGCAGTCCAGCGGGAGGGCGTGTGATCACCCCAAACAATCTGGCGATTTTTCGGAGACCCCGATGAGCGAACACGACGAGGACCTCGAGCTCCAGGCGGTGCAGCGCCAGCTCGACGACGCCTTCCAGACCACGCGACCGCGTCGCGGCTTCGAGGACGATCTGTGGCTGCGCATGCAGGCGTCGCGCCCGGCGACCAATCGCTTGCGGGACGCGATCGCGGGCCTGCTGCAGGGGATCCGAGAGGTGCCGGCGGTCCCGGCGGCTGCCATCGCCACGTTGCTGGTCGTCGTCATCGGCGTGGGCCTGCTCGCGTACAGCGGCGTCGGGCGCACCCGTGGCGGCGGTGGGGCGGCGCTGTCGCAGACCGCGGGCGGCGAGTCCCGCGGTTCCGATCTGGCCGCCGGCGACTTCGGCAGGCTGCCCTCGCCGGTATTCGACGACGGGAAGCAAGTCACGGTGCCGGCCATGACCGGGAGCCCTCCCCAGTTCGCGTGGTCGGGCGGGCTCAGCGTCGGCGCGTCGACCGCTCCTGTCTACCGATACCGCGAACCGTCGACCAATGTCGCGGACCAGTTCGCGTCATCGCTCGGCGCTGTGCTTCGTGAGCGGCCACAGGGCGTGCTCGGCTCTTACTCGACTTCCACCTACATCCTGAACATCCGGCCCACGATCCAGCGCCCGGTCGCCGGCCCTACGTACTTCATCATCTCGTCGCCCTCGATGCCGCCGGTTGACGCCGCCGGCGCGGGCCCGGCCGACGTGGCGACGATCTTCCTCGCCCAGCACAGCCTGGTCCCGGACTGGGCCTACGCCGTCAAGGTCGATGCCGGCGGTGATCCGGTGAAGGTGCTTTACGCGAGACAGTTCGACGTGCCCGGCTACGGCGCCGCGTCCCTCGTCGATCCCAACGGCGATCGGTACGGCGTGGAGGTCGACCTCAAGGGCAACCGTCCGATCCTCGTCACCGGCATGCTGCCGGTGAGCCTGGATGCAGCCGGCTACAGGATCGTCTCGCCGGACGATGCGATCCGGCCGCTCCTCAGCGCGCGGCCGACCAACGCGGCGTCGCCGCCACCGACTGTGCAGCTGACGCAGGCCGAGCTGGTGTATGTGCTGGTGCCGGCGGGCGATCACAGCTTCTACGAGCCGGCCTACCTCTTCTCGGGCAAGGCGCAGATCAACGGCGCGACGGTCACGCAGCGCGTGCTGGTCGCCGCGGTGGACCCGTCTCAGCGCACTGGTTGATTGGGCCCCTGTCCCTCTCCCCGACGGGGAGAGTGCTAGTGCCAGGCCGACTTGTCCTCACGATCGGGCACTCGACGCGGACGCTCGAGCAGCTCGTCGAGCTGCTGCGGCATCACGAGGTGGAGCTGCTGATCGACGTCCGTACGGTGCCCGCCTCGCGCCGCATGCCGCATTTCATGAAGGCATCGCTGGAGAGGTCCCTGCCGGCTCATGGCATCGCCTACATGCACATGCCGGAGCTTGGAGGCCTCCGCAAACCGAAACCTGATTCGATCAATTCGGGCTGGCGCAACGTTGGCTTTCGCGGCTATGCGGATTACATGCAGACGGATCAGTTCTGGGACGCGATCGGGCGCCTCGAACAGCTTGCCACGGACAGGCGCCGCCGATGCGCTCGTGGTGCGAGGGGACGACGTGAGGCACATCACCGGCAAGGCCGCGCCCGCCGTCCACACGCTGACCCCATTTGCACACGTCCACCCGCCACTCCGTCGGCTCCCCTCCGGCCTTCCAGGCCACCTCCCCCTGAATGGGGAGGACAGGCGCATTACGTATCCGGCGCCGGATACACTCCCGATCTGAGGGGAATGGGCAAGAAACAGGTCCGGCAGGTCCGGCAGCAGATGCGCAAGGTCCAGCCCAAGACTTCGGGCTCCAACGCGCCGGGCGCGACCCGCAAGCAGCGCGAGCGCTACGTCCAGTCGGGAGGGATGCTGCAGGGTTACGCGCCGGACTACGTGCTCCGGGTCGGCTACATCTCGGTCGGGATCGGAGTTCTCTGCCTGCTGGTCATCGCCGCCTGCCTGATCTTCATCCCGCTCATCTACGACTGGCCGGTCGCGATCGCGGCAGCGCTCGCCTGGGTGCTGCCGATCGCGTTGCTCGCCAGC
>VBJE01000038.1:971-7004 GCA_005879675.1 Chloroflexota bacterium | reverse complement strand
GCTGAAGCAGGTGCCGGGCAACCAGGTCAACGTCGTCCTCACGGTCACGCCCAACCTCAAGCACGTGAAGTCGGTCGGGGTCATGGGACAGCGGATGGTGGGGCGGGTCGAGCCACCTGTGCCGCCGGTCATGCGCCGCCTGCAGCTGCTGCCGGTCCTGACTCCCCTCGCGCTGGCGGTGGCGGCGATCGTCGGCGACGACGCGGTGGCGCTGGCGCCCATCCAGCCCCCGGCCCTGCATCCGCACTGGGCGCGGCGGTCTACGGGGTCAGCTTCCTGCTCCAGCGCCGGATGATGGAAGAGGTCCAGGCGCTGGTCCCCCGCACCTAGGAGGCCTTTTCCGGCTCCTGGGTCTCGGGTTCCGCGACCGCCGAAGTGTCGGCCGTGACCGGCTTCGAGGTGTCGGGCAGCAGCTTCCGGCGCTCCGGATAAACCGCGACCAGGAGCAGCGTGAACGCCAGCCCGAAGATCACCGGGCCGAGGTGAAAGCTCTTGCCGTGCAGCCACGAGATGACCTCGAAGATCAGGACGACGAGGCCGTAGAGGATGCCGGCGCGGACCCAGGCGATCGAGCCCGACGGGTTGATGGCGGCGACCAGCAACCCGATGCCGAGCACCGCTGCCGCGGCCGAGCCGTTGGTGCCGACCTGCTCGTCGATCGACTTGAACGACGTTACGAGGACGGTGCCGGCGGCGCCGCCGAGCAGGCCGATACCCATCAACACCATCCCGATCCGCAAGATCGCCGGTCTCACGCCCGCGACTCTATACGGGCGGTACGGGCGCAGTCACGGATTAGACTCGAATGAGTGTCCATCCCGAATGAGGTGCCGATAACTCCCGAGGGCCTGGAGGCGGTGCAACGCGAGCTGGACGAGCTGATCAGCAATCGCCGCCCCTCGATCGTGGCCAAGATCAAGGCCGCGCGCGAGCTCGGCGACCTGTCCGAGAACTTCGAATACCACGCCGCCAAGAACGAGCAGGGAATGATGGAGGCGCGGGTGAAGGAGCTCGAGGCGATCGTCAAGAACCACGTCCTCATCGAGTCCAGGGCCGCCAACGGCGTGGTCGGCATGGGCAGCACCGTGAGGTTTGCGGAAGACGGCGAAGACGAGGAGACGTACCGCATCGTCGGGCCGGCGGAGGCCGACCCGAAGGCGGGGCGCGTCAGCCACGAGTCGGCACTCGGCAAGGCACTGATCGGACACAAGGTCGGCGACAAGGTCCTCATCAAGACCCCGAGCGCCTCCTACACCGTGCGCATCACCGCCATTGAATAAGTCGACCGCGGTCAAGACTCCGCTCGAGGAGCTCCGCCGCTGGATGGCGAACCGCCACCTCGACGCGCTCTACCTGACGCGTCCGGTTTCGATCGCCTACGTGACCGGCTTCTTCGCCGAGCCCCACGAGCGCTTGATGGGCCTCGCCGTGCGCGCCGAACGCGCCACGTTGGTCGTCCCCGCGCTGGAGCGGCAGAAGGCGTCCGAGCGCGCCGAGAACGCTGATGTGGTGGCCTGGCGCGACGGCGAAGACCCCTACGCCCTCGTCGCGGAGGCGCTGCGCGGGGCGGTCGAGGTCGGCGTCGAAAAGGAGCACCTGAGCCTGCTCGCCGCGGAGGTGATCACCGCGCGCACCGCGGTGGCCGAGCTGATCGACGTCGGCGGCGAGGTGCGGCGGCTGCGGTTGACCAAGACCGATAGCGAGATCGACAAGCTCGACCGCGCGGCCGCGATCACCGATGCCGCGACGGAGCACGTGCTCTCGCGGCTCCGCGCCGGACAGACCGAGGCCGACGTCGCTTTCGTCATCGGGTCGGTGATCGGCGAGCTCGGCGGCACGCTCTCGTTTCCCAGTCTCGTCCAGTCGGGACCGAACTCGGCCCTACCGCACCTCGAGCCGTCCAACCGCAAGCTCGGCCACGGCGATCTCGTCCTTCTCGACTTCGGGGCCGCATTCGCGGGATACAAAGCTGACACGACCCGGATCGCCGTCGTCGGAGAGCCGAGCGAAAAGCAACGCGAGATTCACCGGATAGTCCTCGAGGCTCATGACGCCGCCATCGCGGCGGTCCGCCCGGGCGTGACCGCGGGCGACGTCGACGCCGCGGCGCGGCGCGTCATCGAGGCCGCCGGCCATGGCGAGAGCTTCTTCCACCGCGTCGGGCACGGCATTGGTCTCGAGGGGCACGAGGACCCGAGCCTTGACCCTGGATCCAGGACGGTGCTCCAACCGGGCATGGTGTTCACGATCGAGCCCGGCGTCTACCTTCCGGGATTCGGCGGCGTGCGCATCGAAGACGACGTCGTGGTCGTCGACGGAGGCTGCCGCGTGCTGACCAAAGCCGACCGGACGCTGCGAGTCATCTAGTGCTTGCGCCCGGGATGCGGCGCACCGCGCAGCGGGAGATGGTCTACAACGCGATCGTGCGCCTGGGCGGCCACTGCACCGCCGAGCAGATCACCGACGAGCTGCACCATGCCAAGCCTGGCTTTCCGCGCAGCACCGTCTATCGCGCGCTCGAAGCGCTGACCGCGTCAGGCTCCGTCTACGCGGCCCATCTGGGCGAGGGCCCGACGCATTACGAGCTCGCGAGCGGTGACCACCACCACGCCGTGTGCCAGGTATGTGGCGGCGTGATGCACATACAGGAAGAGGTCGTGCATGAGCTGGAGGCTCACCTCGAGGAAGGCCATGGGTTCAAGCCGGTCCGCACCGAGGTGCTGGTGGTCGGTGTCTGCGACGATTGCTCGCGGAATCCTGCGCCGCATCCCACGCGCCGCCGGGTGATCGATCCCCACCACAGGCACTGAGGAGAGAGGCATGGAGTCGAAGATCGTCGGCACGACGATGCCGGTCCTCGAGCTGAACATGCAGCCCAACGACAAGGTCTTCGCCGAGTCCGGCGAGCTGTCCTGGATGTCGATGGCCGTGCAGATGCAGACGGGCATGTCCGTGGGCGGTCAGCAGGGCGGCGTTTTCGGTGCCCTCGGCCGTGCGTTCGCCGGCGGGACTCTCTTCATGACCGAGTACACCGCCGTCGGCGGCCCCGGATTGCTGGCGTTCGCGGGCAAGCTCCCAGGTCAGATCCTGCCCCTCGACATCGCCCCCGGCCACGGCTACATGGTCCATCGCCATGGCTTCATGTGCGCCACGCTCGGCGTCCAGTTCTCGATCGGGTTTCAGCAGCGGCTCGGCGCCGGCGTCTTCGGCGGCACCGGGTTCCGGATGCAGCGGCTGACCGGCCAGGGTCAGGCCTGGGTGGAGATGCATGGGGAGGTCATCGTCTACGACCTGCAGCCTGGAAACACGCTGCGGGTGCATCCGGGGCACGTGGGCATGTACGACGAGTCCGTGCAGTTCAACATCGTCACCGTCCCCGGGATCCAGAACATGTTCTTCGGGGGCTCGGGGCTTTTTCTCGCCGCGCTCACCGGGCCGGGACGGGTGTGGTTGCAGTCGATGAGCATGCACCACCTGGCGCATGCGATCCAGGAGTACCTGCCGAAGGCCGGCTAGCAATAAGGAGAACGACGCGATGCCGAAGTACATGTCGATGGGCTCGTACACGTCGGAGGGCCTGAAGGGCCTGCTGAAGGAGGGCGGCACTGGCCGCCGCAACGCAGTCGAGGCCGCGATCAAGGCGCTCGGCGGCCGGCTCGAGGCTTACTACTTCGCGTTCGGCGACAGCGACGTGATCGTCATCTCGGATGTGCCTGACAACGTGACGGCGGCGGCGCTCGCGATCGGCATCAGCTCGACCGGGACCGTCGGTGTGAAGACGACTGTCCTGCTGACGCCGGAAGAGGTCGACGCCGCGACGAAGAAGACGCTCTCGTTCCGACCCGCCGGCCGGTAGGTGTCCGACCGCTGGTTGACCTTCGATTGCTTCGGCACGCTCATCGATTGGCGCCACGGCATCCGCACCACCGGCGAGCTCCTGTTTCCGGGGCACGGGCCGGCGTTTCTCAATGCCTACGTCACGCTCGAAGCCGAGGTCGAGAGTGAGGGCTCGTTCAAGCGCTACCGCGCGGTGCTCACCGAGACCGTGCGCCGGGTGGCCAGGCGGCTCGAGCTCGACCTCAAGCCTGACGACGCGACCGCGCTCGTCTCGACGATTCCCTACTGGCCGCCTTTCGGCGACGTCGGGCCGGCGCTCTCCGAGCTCCGCCGGGAGGGCTGGAAGCTCGCCCTGCTGACCAACTGCGACCGCGACATCATCGCCCTGACGCAGCGCCGCCTTCCCGCATCCTTCGACGCGGTCGTCACGGCCGAGGACGTGTCAGCCTACAAGCCGAGCCCGGCGCACTTTCGCCTGTTCCAGTCGACGTTCGGGTCGTCGGCGGGCGCCTGGATCCACGTGGCCCAGAGCTACTTCCACGACATCCGGCCCGCTCACGAGCTCGGCATCACCCGGATCTGGGTCAATCGCCAGGGCGAGAAGGACGACCCGGCGCTGGCCGACGCGGTCATCTCGGGCCTGGCCGAGCTCCCAGGCGCGGTCAAGCGCTTGACATGACGGACGCGACGGGCTAGAAGTCAGACAGGTCGATCCGCGCCCGGTAGACGCGTCGCGCCGGACCTGACTGGACGAGGTTGCCGTCGGCGTCGCGGCGGACGGCGAGGTTGCCGCCAGGCATTTCGATCGTGACGTTGTCGTCGACGAGAGCCCGCCGCATGCAGGCGGCCGCGACGGCGCTGGCGCTCGTGCCCGAGGCGAGCGTGTAGCCCGCGCCTCGCTCCCAGACCTCCGCGCGCACGCGCGCGCGATCTATTACCTGGCACAGCTGCACGTTGGTCCGCTCGGGGAACGCGGGATGGCGCTCGAGGTGGGGGCCGAGCTCGAGGCAGCGCTCTTTCGTCACGGGCTGGCCGAACACCACGCAGTGGGGATTGCCGACCGAAACGAGCACCGCCGTCACCGCGCCCGCGGGTGTGTCCAGGTCCACCTGGTCGGGCTCGCCCTCGAATGTCGCCGGCAGGTCGGCGGCTCGGAATGAGGGCCGGCCGATGTCCAGCTCGGTGACGACCTCAGGGCCCTGGGCGGAAAGGACGCGCACCGCGTTCGCGCGGTCGACGGTGCGCAGCTCGAAGCGCCGGCCGGCGCCATGCTCGAGGACCGCGTGGGCGGCTGTGATGCGCAACCCGTTGCCGCTCTTCTGCGCCTCGGAGCGGTCGGGGTTGAAGACCCGCACGCTCATCGAAGTCGGGTCGAAGGCGAGCAGGCCGTCCGCGCCGAGGCCGAAGTTGCGATCGCAAAGCCGTGGCAGCAGCCGGACCACTTCGTCGAGCGGCCCTGGCAGGTCCATGACCAGGTAGTCGTTGCCGAGGGCCTGGTACTTGATCAGCCCTAATTGCGACACCGTCGCAATTGTCCGGGAATTGACCATGCCGACCTGGTGTTACCTAGAATTGACGATCTATGCAGGACTTCGCCTGGCCTGCCCAGCGCCTGACCCACATCCCGGCCTGCTTCTGTAGCTAGCACCGGTCGTCTGCTCGCGCAGGTAACTGCGCGCCCACTCGATCGCTCGTCGGTTCCGATCCGTTACTTCGGCATTCGCATTTTCTGGAGGAGTTGGAATTGAGCTCACAGACACAGACCAAAGCTCTGGTATCCACCGAGTGGATCGCCGAGCACGCCAAGGACCACGGCCTTCGCCTGGTGGAGGTCGACGTCGACCCGACCGTCTACGACAAGGGTCATATCGACGGCGCCGCCGGCTGGAACTGGAAGCGCGACCTGCAGGACCAACTCGCGCGCGACATCGCACCCAAGGACGCGCTCGCGGAGCTGCTGGGCCGAAGCGGCATCACGCCCGACACGACGATCGTCCTCTACGGCGACAACAACAACTGGTTTGCCGCCTACGCCTACTGGGCGCTCAAGTACTACGGGCATGACAAGGTCCAGCTCGTCGACGGCGGGCGCGTGAAGTGGGAGAAGGAAGGTCGGCCGTATACGGCTGACGCCCCTTCCTTTCCAGCCACGAAGTACGACTTCAAGAGCGGCACCAACGAAAAGATCCGGGCCTA
>VBJE01000038.1:306-816 GCA_005879675.1 Chloroflexota bacterium | reverse complement strand
AGATCTATGGCGCCAACGGCGTCGTCGCCGGCAAAGAGGTGATCGCGTACTGCCGCATCGGCGAGCGCTCGGCGCACACGTGGTTCGTGCTGCACGAGCTGCTCGGTTACCCCGACGTCAAGAACTACGACGGCTCGTGGACGGAGTGGGGCAGCTCGATTCGGGTGCCGATCGAGAAGTGAGCACGCCGACTTCGGTCGTAGACCACTCGGCCCTCAAGGTCAACCAGACCGGGATCGTCGCGACCGTTCTGGTCGCGTTCCTCGGGAGCGTGCTGTGGAGGCCGCTGCTCGTGTTGATCCCGCTGCTCGCGATCGTGCTCCTGCTGGGCACCTTCGCACCGCGGCTGGCGCTGTTCAAGCAGCTCTACTTCAAAGTCCTCAAGCCGCGCGGCGTCGTCAAGCCGCACCCGGTCCAGGACCGGCCTGAACCGCACAACTTTGCTCAGGGCTTGGGCGGGGTGTTTCTCGGGGTGGCGTCGGTCTTTCTGATCCCTGTGCCTTTCATCGG
>VBJE01000038.1:0-223 GCA_005879675.1 Chloroflexota bacterium | reverse complement strand
AACCGTCGTGAGTGCGCAACTCTGGGCACTGGCGGTGGCGGGTGCTGTGGTGCTCGCCGCCGCCGGCCTGGAGACCCTGAGATCTCGGTTGGCTCGCCGGGCGGTTGCCGCCGACAGCCCCTCCCTCTCTGCGGGCCGCCTCCCCATGAATGGGGAGGAGCCTTACATCATCTATTTCACTGGCGACAGCTGCACCGTCTGCAAGACGCACCAGGAACCGGCG
>VBJE01000340.1:3144-3589 GCA_005879675.1 Chloroflexota bacterium | reverse complement strand
CGTCGTCGATGAGCGATCGGTACTCGCCCTTGCGGCCCTTCACCACCGGGCCGAGGACCATGACCCGCGTCCCCTTCGGGAGCTTCTCGACGTGGTCGGCCATCTGCTCGACCGTCTGGCGGCGCACCTCGCGTCCGCAGACCGGGCAGTGCGGATGGCCCACCCGCGCGTAGAGCAGGCGCAGGTAGTCGTAGACCTCGGTCACCGTGCCCACGGTCGAGCGAGGGTTCTTCGAGGTCCCCTTCTGGTCGATGGAGATCGCGGGCGAGAGGCCCTCGATGATGTCGACGTCCGGCTTCTCCATTTGGCCGAGGAACTGGCGCGCGTAGGCGGAGAGCGACTCGACGTAGCGGCGCTGGCCCTCGGCGTAGATGGTGTCGAACGCGAGCGACGACTTGCCGCTGCCCGAGAGCCCGGTGAAGACGACGAGCTTGTCGCGCGGGAT
>VBJE01000340.1:589-3132 GCA_005879675.1 Chloroflexota bacterium | reverse complement strand
GCGGATCGTGATCTGGTCAATCGGCATTCGGACCTTCGCTTATTCCTTTTCTCTCGTGATGGCAAACGTGCCGCTGGCGGTGGCCACCAGGCGCCCTCCGGGTGCCTCGACCCGGCACTCGGTAACCGCCGTGCGCCGCCCGGCATGGACGACGCGCCCCGTCGCGCGCAGCGTCTCGCCCATCCTTGCCGCCGAGATGAAGCTGAGCTTCAGGTCGAAGCTCATCGAGCGCACGACGCCGGGTTTGATGGTACGCAATGCACGGCCCATGGCCGAGTCGGCGAGGGCGGAGATCATCCCTCCGTGGACAAGACCCATCGTGTTGGCCATGTTCTCGGTCGGGGTCATCTCGACCACCGCCGCGCCGTCCTCGAGGGCCACCTCGCTGATGCCGAGCCAGCGCCATGCAGGCGAGACCACGTGATCGGTCCGGCTACTCACGGCCCTGCCCCTCCGGCACCGGCATACATGTAGAGGACGCGCGCGCGACCAGGCGGTCGTGCTCGTCGAGCACGTCCGCCTCGCTGAACAGCAAGGTCTGCCGCATCTCGACCACGCGGCCCACGGCCCGCAGCCGGCCTTCGATCGCCGGGCGGACGAAGTTGATCTTGAGCTCGATCGTCGTGTTCCACATCCCGTCGGGCTGGAGGGTGGCCAGCGACATGCCCATCGCGGCATCGGCGATCTGGGTGATCACCCCGCCCTGGACCACGCCGCCCCCGTGACGGTGCTGAGGCCCGGCGATCAGCTCGAGCACCACCCGACCGGGCTCGGCCTCGGCGATCCGGGCGCCCAGCGTCTCCATCCAGCCGGCCGGCTCGGCGGCGAGCAAAGCCTTCGCCCGCGCGACGTTCCGAACCGCGGCTGTCACCGCCTCCACCCGCCCCTCCGGCCCAGCCCCTCCGCCGGCTGCGCCGGCACCTCCCCATCAATGGGGAGGAAAAGGCCACCTCCCCATGAATTGGGAGGATTTTGAACACGTTCTAATTCTCTTGACATTCGGGTTGAGCTCAATTAGGCTCTGACTTGAACATGTTCAAATTAAACGAAGTGGGGTGATAACGATGGATCTCCGGCTGATCGACTACCTCGTCTACATCGTGGTGAGCGTCTTCCTGACCATCTGGGTCGGGGACACGCTCTTTCGCAACGGCCGTCCGTTCCTCGTCTCCGTGTTCAAGGAAGACGGGCTCGCCGACTCCGTCAACCGCCTTCTCGTGGTCGGCTTCTACCTGGTGAACTTCGGCGCCGCGGCGATCCTGATCAACACCGGCGGGACGCCTCCGACCCCTCCCGACATGCTCAAGCAGACGGTGACTCGAATCGGCGTCGTGCTTCTCGTCCTCGGCTTCATGCACTTCAACAACCTGCTGATCCTGCGCACGATCCGCCGGCGCGACAGGCCGATGCCTCCGCTCAACTACAACCCGTACAAGGCCGAGCCGGGGGCTTAGGAGAAAGCCTTGGCGATCGCTACGCCAAAGACCAGGCGCGGTGAGACCTCGAGGGCGGCCATCCTCGGCGCCGCCCTCGACCTCTTCCAGGAACGCGGCTACGAGGCCACCACGATGCGCGCCATCGCCGACCGGGCCGGCGTCTCGCTCGGCAGCTCTTACCACTACTTCCCGTCCAAGGAGCACCTCGTCCTCGAGTTCTACCGCCACACGCATGAGCTGCACCTCGCCGCCATCGCGCCACTGCTCGGCCGGGAGAAGGACCTCGCCGTCCGTCTGCGCGGGACGATCCGCGCGGTCGTGGTCACCTGCGAGCCGTTCCATGCCGTGGCGGGCTCGATCTTCAGCACGGTCGCCAACCCGGCTAGCCCGCTGAATCCGTTCGGCGGGGCGGCGAAACCGCTCCGCGACGAGGTGGTAGCGCTGTACGACGAGGTCGTCAGAGGCTCCGACGCCCGAATCGCGTCGGACATCTCGGAGATGCTGCCGCTGACCCTGTGGCTCTACCAGATGGCGATCCTCTACTTCTGGATCTTCGACCGCTCGCCTGGACGTCTGCGCACGCTCGAGGTGATCGATGAGACGACCGACCTGATCGTCAAGCTGCTTGGTCTCGCCAACCTGCCGGTGCTTCGAGGCTCGCGCAAGCGCCTGCTCGGACTGATCAAGAGCGTCGTCGCGTCGACCTAGGGCCCGCGTCGGGTACGTCTCCAGTTCCGAACGATCGTCTTCTGCTTGGGCGCGGCCGCTATCGCCATCGCGACGTCGGCATCGTCTTCCTTGGCAGCTAGCTCGCCTGAAAGCCGGCGGCGGAGCAGGATGATCCGGTCGCGAACCCGCGCCGCGTCCTCGAACTGCAGCTCCTTGGAAAGTCGCCGCATCTCCTTCTCCAGGTCGCGCACGATCGCCAACAGGTCCTCGCGCGGGACGCCGGCGCCGGCCATGATCTCGATCGCGTCGGCCTGGAGATCGTTCTCGTTGATCTCGAGCGCGTAGATCGCCTTCTTCACGCTCTCGGGCGTGATCCCGCGCTCCGCGTTGTAGGTGGTTTGCTTCGTCCGCCGGCGCTCGGTCTCGTCCAGCGCCTGG
>VBJE01000340.1:0-483 GCA_005879675.1 Chloroflexota bacterium | reverse complement strand
GACCTCGGGGAGGTCCAGGCCTTCGCGCAGGAGGTTGATGCCGACCACGACGTCGACCTCGCCGGTGCGCAGAGCCGTCAGGACTTCGATGCGCTGCATGGCGTCGAGCTCCGAGTGGAGGTACCGGACCTTGACGCCGTACTCGCGCAGGTAGTCGGCGAGGTCCTCCGCGAAGCGCTTGGTCAGCGTCGTGACCAGCGACCTCTGCCCCATCTCCGTCCGCCTCTTAACCTCGGCCAACAGGTCGTCGATCTGTCCCTCGGTCGGGCGGACCTCGACGGTCGGGTCGACGAGCCCCGTCGGCCGCACGATCATCTCCACCGTCCGCTGGGAGCGGCGCATCTCGTACGGCCCCGGCGTGGCGGTTACGTAGACGACGCTCTGCGCCCGCTCTTCCCACTCCTCGAAGCTCAGAGGGCGGTTGTCGAACGCGCTCGGGAGGCGGAATCCGTACTCGACCAGGGCGGCCTTGCGCGAGCGGTC
>VBJE01000339.1 GCA_005879675.1 Chloroflexota bacterium | reverse complement strand
GTCTACGGTCACCGCAAAGGCTGGGTAGCGCGACGGGTCGAAGCGGACCGCGGGCCGGGCGGCGGGGCTGGTTTTGGTCACGACGACTACTACCCTAGCACATGGTTATTGTCTTGTCGACTTGAACTGGGTGAACCCGACCAGCTTGTCCCACCTCCCGATTCTCGGGGAGCCAGGGATGGGTCTCAGTTATCGATCTCTTTGGCTGTCAATCGGGTGTCAAACAACGGCTTGGGGGCCGGTTGAAGGCCGCGCGAGCCGATTTCGTATTCAGGCGAAAGGTACCCGAGGGGATTCGAACCCCTGACCTTATGAATGCCATGCCGCTTCGGACCGGTCCAGAGCCGTCCGGAAGCGTCGCCGCGAGTTCAGAACTGACAGAAGCGCTATCCAGAACCGTCCAAGTCTGACTGTTTCCGGCCACCCTGTTGGCTGTCAACCTCGCTGCCGATGCCAGCGTCGCTAATCCTCGAAGTCTGGGAGGTCCAGAGAGTCAAGGGCACGAAGCAGGTCGCGGAGTTCGCCCTCGACAGTGACGCGGAGCCGATCCGCGTCCAGCCGGCGATAGTGATGCGTGTAGAAGTCTCGCGCCCGGGCAAGCTGATCCCACGGGACCTGCGGATAGCTCGGCCTCTCGTCCTCGGGAAACGAGTGCTTGGCTAGCTCGGTCACTTGGCGAACTCGCATCGCCACGGCATCCACAATCAGCTCGTCCTCATGCCACGCATCACCGCCGCGCTCGGCATGGGCGATCGCCTTGAAGGCGTTATCTCGCATCTCTGCCAACACCGCCATGGCAAGGTCGCTCACAACGCGACCGACTCCTTCTCGACCAGGTATCTCACGGCCGGACGAAGGTCGCTCTCAAGCATCAGGTCAACGTCGTGTCCCAAGCGCCTCTCAAGCTCGGCCGCCAGAGCATTGAGATCGGCTGCTCCAGTTGGAGCCGATGTTTTGAGTGTGACGGCAATGTCGATGTCGCTATCTGGGCGGAAGTCATTGCGCACGGCAGAGCCGAACACTTTGAGCCTCCGCACGCAGTGGCGGCGCTTGATCGCCTGGATCGTGCGCCGCGCAGGGAGACGCAAAGCAGGATTGATCCGCCCAATAAGTTGGCCAGCCGTAGCTCGGTGCGCCGACCGGTCCGGGAGCGAGCGATCAATCTCGCCGACCAATATCCGGCCACTCGACAGAAGCCGCCTAAGTGCGGCGCCGCGACCGTTCCGGCGGCGTAGATCGTCGTGGTCCTCGAACTGAGCTTCCAGGTTCAGCATCCCCGCCAGCTTCGTGATCGCATTGATTGCTCGCGATCGGTCGGTCCCCGAAGTGCGCCTGCCGATCACAGCGATGACTTGGTCCGAGGCCAACCCGAGAAGTTCGACTCCGGGATTCGCCGTTGCGACCAGGATGAGGGCTCGTCCTGGCGCGATCGCTGCGAACGCGAGCTGCTCGACAGCGTCTAGGGCTTCGGTGCTCGGGGCGAGCGAGTACGTGCGTGTCCGGCCCTTGCCCTCGACGAGCACCAGTTGGTCGGCGAGCAAGATCTCAAGTGCTCGCTGAACCGAACTCGGCGATGTGCGAAGCGTTCTGGCCAGCGTCGCCAAAGAAGCCTGACCCACTTGCCGCAGGGCCAACACCACCTCTAGAGCCAAATCTGAGGTCACGATTCGCACGCCTCAATCATACGCTGCCAGCGTATGACTGGTGCTCCTTGAGCACGGCGGGTGCGGCGTTTAGCGCGTGCCGGCGGAGTGCACGCAGCGTTTAGCCCAGTCCGATGGCTGGTCCTTGGTCTCGCTGGGGATGCTTATCGACACCGCCCTGCCGTTTCGATGGCCATTCGGACGCGGCGAGGGTGCTCCGGTTAAGCTGCGCACGCCATGGATGTCGGTCAGCAGCCTGCTGCCTGGCATGAGCTCGCCGCAACCTTCGCGACCATAGCCGCAGCTCTGTTCGGCCTCTTTTTCGTGGCCATGGCGCTACACCTAGACGCGATCTCGACGAACGTCACCGTCCGAGCTCGGGCGCGGGTCTCCCTGCAGTCGCTCGCCCTATCCGTAGTGCAGTCCCTCCTGATCTTGGTCCCACGGCAACCGCCACTCTGGCTCGGGATCGAGCTGATAACGACCGAGATCGTATACGTGATGCTGGGCGCTGGACTACGCGTGCGTGCCGGCATCACAGCGCTTATCGCGGCGATGCCGATCGCCGCTGGCATAAGCCTGATCGCCGGGCACGGACCGGGGCTCTTGCTGCAGGTGCCCGCGATCATAATCGGGGTCGTGCTCGGTTGCTGGCAGGCGTGGAATACCATCCTCCCCGCGGAGCTGCAGACCAGACGGACTGTGACGAAGGCTAGGCGCTGAGTGGGTGGGGGCGCCCAGCCGTGCATACATCCGCGGGAACTTTGATGTCCCCGGCAACCGCAAGAGTTGCGACGAGCCGGGGGGGTCGCCTATCTCCCACAGGGCGCCTCCTTAGGCTGTCCTATCCCCAAGTTGGTGAGACACAAGGGGACCTGATGAGGGGCTTGTAAACACTCGGACCCGGCTTGTGGGCGCAAGGACCGTCAGATCCAGGTCGCTCCGTGGGTGGGAGTGAAGATCTCGAAGCAATCGTATGAATCGCCCTGAGTTTTGTGGAGACTCGGCGGCTTGGAT
>VBJE01000037.1 GCA_005879675.1 Chloroflexota bacterium | reverse complement strand
ACGGTGCAAGTGATGCCGTCGACGCTCTGCTCCGGCACCCGGGCGTCGCCGCCATCTCCTTCGTGGGCTCGGCGCCGGTTGCACGACACGTGTACCAGACCGCCGCTGCGAGCGGCAAACGGGTGCAGGCGCTCGGCGGAGCGAAGAACCACATCGTGGTCATGCCCGACGCCGACCCCGAGGTCGCCGTCCCGGCGATCCTCAACTCGGCGTTCGGCAACGCGGGCGAGCGCTGCCTCTCCGGCTCGGTCGCGGTCGCGGTCGGCCGCGCTGCCGACACGCTGCTCGACCCGCTGCGCGACGCGGCCGCAAGGCTGGTTGTCGGTCCGGGCGACGAGCCGGGGGTCCAGGTGGGCCCGCTGATCCGCGCCGACCACCGCGACAGGGTCGCGAGCTACGTCGAGAAGGGGGTCTCCGAGGGGGCGGAGCTGGTGGTCGACGGGCGGCCGGAGATGAAACGGAAGGGATTCTTTCTGGGACCGACGATCCTTGATCGCGTCACGGCGGACATGGCCGTCGGCCACGAGGAGATCTTCGGACCAGTCCTGTCGGTGGCGCGGGTGGCGACGCTGGACGACGCGATCGCGCAGGCCAACCAGATGGCGCTGGGCAACATGGCCACGATCTTCACGCAGTCAGGCCGAGCCGCCCGCGAGTTTCGCGAGCGCGTGGAGGCGGGGATGACGGGCATCAACGTCCCCATCGCGCAGCCCTTCGCCTTCTTTCCGTTCAGCGGCTGGAAGGGCTCGTTCTACGGCGACCTTCATGTCCACGGCACCGACGGCATCGACTTCTACACTCGTAAGAAAGTGGTCGTGACGCGGTGGTAGCGCGGCGCGAGGTCACGTACAGGAGCCCGCTGCACGAGATGACGCAGACGACTCCCACGTGCCTGTGGAACGACTCGGCCGACCTCGACGAGCTCAAGTACGCGATCGAAAACGGTGCCGTCGGAGCCACCTGCAACCCGGTCATCGCGCTCGGCATCCTCAAGAAGGAGATGACCGTCTGGCGGCCGCGCATCCAGCAGCTGATGCGGGAGCTTCCGGGCGCCACCGAGGACCAGGTCGGGTGGAAGCTCATCGAAGAGGTTTCGGTAAGGGCGGCGAAGCTGCTCGAGCCGGCGTTCGCGGCCCACGCCGGCCGCAATGGGCGCCTCTCGATCCAGACCGACCCGAGGCTCTATCGCGATGCGGGCGCCATCGTCGAACAGGCGGTTCGGTTCGACGCGCTCGCACCGAACATGATCGTGAAGATCCCGGCCACCAAAGCCGGGATCACCGCCATCGAAGAGGCGACCTCTCGAGGCATAAGCATCAACGCGACGGTCTCGTTCACGCTCCCGCAGTGCCTGGCGGTGGCCGAGGCCGTCGAGCGTGGCCTGCGGAGGCGCGAGGCGGAGGGCAAGGACATCAAGGCGATGGGTCCGGTCTGCACGATCATGGTCGGCCGGCTCGACGACTGGCTGAAAGTCGTGCTGGACAGGCGCGACGTCACCGTCGACCCAGGCATCCTCGAGTGGGCAGGCGTCGCTGTTTTCAAAAAGGCGTACGGCATCTTCCGCGAGCGCGGATATCGGTTGAGGTTGCTCTCCGCCGCCTTCCGCAACCACATGCACTGGAGCGAGCTGATCGGCGCGGACGCGGTCATCTCGCCGCCCTCCGCCTGGCAGAAGCGCTTCAACGCGGGGGACATACAGGTGCGGTCGCGCATCGATGACCCCGTGGATCCCGATGTCGTGGACAGCCTGCTGGGCCATTTCCCGGACTTTCGGCGCGCCCACTCGGAGGACGGCCTCACCGTCGAGGAGTTCGACTCGTTCGCGCCGACGGTGCGCACGCTGCGCCAGTTCATCGCCGCCTGCACCGACCTGGCCGGCCTGGTGCGCGACGTGATGCTGCCCGAACCGACCTAGGCGAGACGTGAAGACCGTCCGCCTCACGATGGCGCAGGCGCTGGTGCGCTTCCTCGCGGCGCAGCACACAGAGCGTGACGGCGTCGAGCATCGCCTCATCGAGGGCTGCTTCGGCATCTTCGGCCATGGCAACCTCGCGGGGGTAGGGCAGGCCCTCGCGCAGAATCCCGAGCTGCTCACGTACTACCAGGCGCGGAACGAGCAGGCGATGGTCCACACGGCGGCGGGGTTCGCGAAGATGCGCAACCGGCTCTCGACGTTCGCCTGCACGACCTCGATCGGGCCCGGCGCGACCAACATGGTGACGGGCGCCGCGGCCGCGACGGTCAACCGGCTGCCGGTGCTGCTGCTGCCCGGTGACGTCTTCGCTTCGCGCCGTCCTGACCCGGTGCTGCAGCAGCTCGAGGGTGACTCACGAGGCGACATCAGCGTGAACGACGCGTTCATACCGGTGTCGAAGTACTTCGACCGCATCCAGCGGCCGGAACAGCTGGTGCCCGCGGTCCTTTCCGGGATGCGCGTGCTCACAAGCCCGGCCGATACCGGCGCCGTGACCCTGGCGTTGCCGCAGGACGTGCAGACCGAGGCCTTCGAGTACCCGGCCGAATTCTTCGAGCGACGCGTCTGGCACATCCCCAGGGCCAGGCCCGATGACGCGGCCCTCGAGCACGCCGTGGCGTTGATTCGCGGCTCGAAGCGTCCGGTGGTGATCGCCGGCGGCGGCGTCGTCTATTCAGAGGCGACCGAAGTCCTGGGCGCATTCGCGCGCCGCACCGGGATCCCGGTGGCGGAGACGCAGGCCGGCAAGGGCGCCCTCGCGTTCGATGCCCCGGGCGCGCTCGGAGGCGTCGGCGCGACGGGAACGCTCGCCGCGAATCGGGTCGCGGCGGAGGCCGATCTTGTGATCGGCGTCGGCACGCGCTACAGCGACTTCACCACCGCGTCGCACACCGCGTTCCAGGACCCCGACGTCCGATTCATCAACGTCAACGTCGCCGAGGCCGACGGCCACAAGCTCGCCGGGCTCGCGCTCACGGGTGACGCGCGTGTAACGCTCGAGGCCCTCGACCAACGGCTGCGGGACTGGTCAGTCCCCGATGGGTACCGCAAGAGCTGCGAGCAGCTTCGCTCCGATTGGGATCGCGAGGTGACGCGCCTGTACAACCTTGGGCACACACCGCTGCCCGCGCAGTCCGAGGTGCTCGGTGCTGTCAACGAGCTGTCCGCGGCACGCGACGTCGTCGTCTGCGCGGCCGGTTCGATGCCAGGCGACCTGCACAAGCTCTGGCGGACGCGCGACCCCAAGGGCTACCACGTCGAATACGGCTACTCGACCATGGGCTACGAGATCGCGGGCGGGCTTGGCGTCAAGCTGGCGGACCCGTCGCGCGAGGTCTACGTGATGGTCGGGGACGGCTCGTACTTGATGATGTCGCAGGAGATCGTGACCTCAATCCAGGAGCGAGCCAAGCTGACGGTGGTGCTGGTCGACAACGAAGGCTTCGCCTCGATCGGCGGGCTTTCCCGCTCCAAGGGGATGGCAGGCTTCGGGACCCGCTACCGATACCGGTCGGGCGGATCGCTTGGTGACGACGCCGAGCACAGCAACGGCGAGCGCCTGCCGGTGGACCTCGCGCTCAACGCCCAGGGCCTCGGTGCCGAGGTCTTCCGCGCGCGCAACGTCGAAGAGCTGCGTGACGCCCTGGTCGCGGCCAGGAAGATCGACCGCACGGTCGTCATCCACGTGCTTGTCGACCGCTACGAGGGCGTGCCGAGCTACGAGACCTGGTGGGAGGTCCCCGTCGCCGAGGTCTCGACCTCTCCTGACGTGAATAAGGCCCGCGACGAGCACGAGCTCGGCCTGAAGCGCCGCCGCTGGCACGTGTGAGCAAGCTCGTCGTCCGCGGCAGAGGCAACGTCGAAGTCACGCCCGAGTCGGCGGGGTGGTCTCATGTCGGATTCGAGGTCGTGTCCCTCCGCCGGGGCGATCGCATCGGACGCGAGATCGGGGACAGGGAGCTGTGCGCGGTGCTCCTGTCGGGCAGCGCCGACGTGAGCTCCGCACGAGGTCGATGGCAAGGCGTTGGCTCGCGCACGTCCGTGTTCGACGGCACTCCCGACGCCGTGTATCTGCCGCCGGGTGACGGCGTCGAGGTCACCGCGACCACCGACAGGTGCGAGGTCGCGTTTTGCTGGGCGCCGGCCGAAAATGGCGTCGAGCCCGCGCTCATCAAGGCTTCCGAAATCAAGCCATTCCAACGCGGATCGGGGCGGACGCAGCGCACGATCCACAACATCCTCATGGAAGACCGTCCGGCCGAGTCGCTGCTCGTGACCGAGGTCCTGACCCCGGCCGGCAACTGGTCCAGCTACCCGCCGCACAAGCACGACACCGACGACCCGCCGCGCGAGACCTACCTGGAGGAGACCTACTACCACCGCACCGCCCGGCCCGAGGGGTTCGCCGTGCAGCTCGTCTACACCGACGACCGCTCTCTGGACGAGGCGATCCAGGTCCGCGACGGCGACGTCGTCCTGGTGCCGCGCGGCTATCACCCCGTCGCCGCGGGACCCGGGTACGACCTCTACTACCTGAACGTGATGGCCGGGCCGGTGCGGCGCTGGCTGATCACGACCGACGCCGACCACCGCTGGCAACTTGATTGATCTTGCTGTAACGTTCCAAAGCTGTGAGCGGGACGGTCCGCGCGGCCGTGATGACAGCCCCGGGACACCTCGAGCTTCGCCGCTTCCCGCTGCCCGAGCCGGGCCCTGGCGCCGTCCTGATGAAGGTGACCTATTCGGGTATCTGCGGCACTGACAAGCACACGTACCGCGGCGAGTCCAGGCAGTACGCGGGCACCGACCACGAGCGTGAGATCACCTATCCGCTGATCTGCGGACATGAGAACGTCGGGGTGATCGAGGCGATCGGGGGCGCCGACGAGATCCCCGACAGCGAAGGACGGCCGCTGCGCGCAGGCGACCGGATCGTGCCGGCCGCGAACGTTCCCTGCGGCCGCTGCGTCTTCTGCCTCAACGACTACCCGTACTACTTCTGCGAAAACCTGCAGGACTACGGCAACAGCCTGCACGCGGCCGACCCCCCGCATCTCTTCGGCGGGTGGGCGGAGTACATGTACCTCCTTCCCGGGACGCCCCTGTTCAGGGTTCCCGACTCGCTCCCGGATGAAGTTGCGGCGCTGACCGAGGTCATGGCCGTGACCCATGGGTTCGACCGCGCCAGGATGCTCACCGCGGGGTGGGGAGGAAGCGCGTTCGGCGAGTCGGTGGCGATCGTCGGTGTCGGCCCGCTCGGCTTCTGCCACCTGGTCAAAGCGCGCCTGATGGGTTGCGGCAAGCTGATCGCGATCGACCGGCTCGAGTCGCGCCTGGAGCTCGCCAGGAGGTTCGGCGCGACGCTGACCATCAACGCCCTCGAGACCGACGAGCGGGAAAGGATCGCCCTGGTGCGCGAGCACACGCACACCGGGCCTGACATCGTGATCGACTGCACCGGTGTCGCGCAGTCCTTTCCCGAGTGCTTGCACCTTGTCAGGTACGGAGGCACCGTCGTCGAAGCGGGCACCTTCGTCGACATGGGTCCGGTCGGGGTCAACCCGAACGCGGACATCTGCACGAAGAACGTCAGCGTGATCGGGGTCGGAGGCGAGACGGCGACCTCGTACGTGCCGGCGATGAACCTGCTGGCGCGCAACCTCGACCGGCTTCCGATCAGCGCGATGGTCACGCACCGCATGCCTCTCGAGCGCGCAACCGAGGCGGTGGAGCTTTCGCAGCGGGACGGGACGATGAAAGTGCTGATGGATCCGGCGATGAAGGCATGATCGATTCGTCCCCGGTGGAACGCCGGCACCCGACCATCCTCGACGTCGCCTCCCACGCCGGCGTGTCGAAGTCAACGGTCTCCAACGTCGTGCGCGGCCTGCCCGGCGTCTCCGAGGCGACCCGCCGCCGGGTGCGGACCGCGATCCAGGAGCTTGGCTACAGGCCCAACGTCCTTGCCCGCCAGCTCGTGCAGCAGCGGACGAGCATCCTGGGCGTGGTGGTGGGCGATCTCGCCAACCCTTTCTTCGCCGAGATGGCGAAGTCGGTCGAACGTCACGCCGCCGCCCGCGGCTACACGGCGATGTTCTGCAACACCGAGGGGGACAGCCAGAGCGAGCTCGCTGGCGTCGAGACCCTCCTCCAGCATCGGGTCGCAGGGATCGTGTTCCTCGCCTTCTCGGGCGACCCGCGGACGATGCGGGAGACCATGCAGCACCAGGTTCCCGCCGTCTTCGTCAGCTGCGGCGCCGACTGGGGCGACGTGGTCTCGGTCGACGACGAGGTCGGCGGCCGCCTCGGCACCGTTCACCTCATCGAAGCCGGTCACCGGCGCATCGCGTACCTGTCGATCCCCGAGCTCGAAGACCAGTCCGACCGCGCCCGGTGGGACGGATACTGTCGCGCCCTGCAGGAAGCCGGCCTGGGGCCGCCGCTGCGGATCAGCTGGTCGCCGCCCGCGGACCACGCGCGGGTCGACGGCGTCGAGCGCCCTCTGCTCGAGGTCTTCACCGGCAAGGACCGGGCGACCGGCGTGTTCGCCTCCAACGACGTGGCCGCGATCGCGCTCCAGGAGTTCGCCGACCGGGTCGAGATGCACGTGCCGGGCGACATCTCCATCGTCGGCTTCGACGACGTGCCGATGGCCGGGCTGGCGCGCATCGCGCTCACCACGGTGGCTCAGCCGCGCGACACGCTGGCCAGGCTGGGCATCTCCACCATCGCGGATCGGATCGAGCGCAAGCTGAAAGGACCGCCGCAACGCACCGTCGTCGAGGTGAGCCTGGTGGCGCGACGGTCGACGGCCCCGCCCCGGCCGGCCTAGGCCGAGCAGGTAGGGACTTGACGCTCGCGCCGGTTCGCCTAGAGAATTACGGAACGTTCCAATGGAACGCTCCAAAGGCGGAAAGATAAGACGGATTCCGCCAGACCTGCGGAGGAGTTGAGCTTGGCAGTCGCGGCCGGTTTGGGTCCCAGGTTGGACCGCGAGCGATTCCAGTGGTCGAGCCTGCTGATGCTGTCGCCCGCGCTGGCGCTGCTTGGTGTTCTATTCGTGTTCCCCGTCCTCTACGCCGGCTACCTGGGCTTCACCAATCTCGCCCTTGTCGGTTCGCGCTCGCGCGACTACGAGTTCACCGGCCTGGACAACATCACGCGCATGCTCGGCGATTACGTCTTCATCAAGTCGTCCTGGCTGACGATCATCTTCGTCGTCGGCTCGGCGATTGTCGGCCAGACCGTGCTGGGAATGGCCCTCGCCATCCTGCTGCGCAATGCCCTGGTCTCGGTCCGGGTGGTCATCGGCTCGATCGTGATCGTCGCCTGGGTCCTGCCCGAGATCACGGTCGCCCTGGTCTGGTACGCGTTCTCCCAGGCCGGCGGCACGCTCTCGATCCTCCTGCGTCAGACCGACACCAACTTCCTGGTCACCGTGCCGATGCTGATCGTGTCCCTGGCCAACCTCTGGCGCAACGTCGCCTTCTCGATGCTGGTGTTCTCGGCGGGGCTGCGCAACCTCCCGACCGAGGTGCTGGAGGCGGCCGAGGTCGAAGGCGCGTCCGCGTGGCGACGCTACCGCCTGGTGGTCCTGCCCCTGCTCAAACCGACGATCGTGACCAACCTGCTCCTCGTCACCATCCTCAACCTCTCCGAGTTCACCCTCATCTACGCGATGACCCAGGGAGGGCCCGGCATCGAGACGATGACCCTTCCGCTCTATGTCTACCAGGAGGCGTTCGTCTTCCACCAGCTCGGCTACGGCACGGCGATCTCGCTCGTGCTCGTGCTGATCGGCGCGGTCTTCTCGCTGCTCTTCGTCCGTGCCTCGAGAAGCCAGGTATGAGCGCGGTTCAAGCACGCAGAGTCGCCGCGGAAAACCTCATCGTCGTCCCGTACCGCCGAGTCTCCGTCGCCGCCCTCGCGACCAATACCTTGTTGATCCTTCTCGGCTGCTTCTTCCTGCTTCCCATGCTGTGGATGGTCTTCGCCTCCGTCGACTCGAACCCCGACTGGGCGATCAAGCTGCCGACTCTCACCCTGGCCAACTTCGCGGACGTGCTGAGCCGGGCGGACGCGCTCACCTCGTTCCGCAGCAGCCTGATCCTGGCCGGCACGACGACGGTGCTCACGACGGTGCTTGCGCTCCTCGCGGCCTACCCGCTCTCGCGGATGCACATCCCGTTCAAGCGCTCGTTCATGCTGGCGATTCTTTTCGCATCGGGTCTGCCGGTCTCGATGCTGATCATCCCGGTCTACCAGATGTACGTATCGTTCGGCTGGCTCGACTCGCTGTACGCGACCGCCCTGTTCCTCTCCGCGAGCTCCCTGCCCTTCGCCATCTGGCTGATGAAGAACTTCATCGACGCGGTGCCCGTGGAGCTGGAGCAGGCTGCCGCCATCGACGGCGCGAGCACCTTTCGCATCCTGCGCGAGCTGGTGCTTCCGCTGACTGTGCCGGGCATCGCCGTCACGGGCATCTACACGTTCATCAACGCCTGGGGCGCTTTCATCATCCCCTTCGTCCTGACCTACAGCCCGGACAATCAGCCTGGCCCGGTCGAGATCTACAACTTCATGGGGTCCCACGGCCTTTTCAAGTTCGGGGACCTGGCGGTCTTCTCCCTCCTCTTCTCCCTGCCGGTGATCGTGCTGTACCTGTTCATGTCTCGCTATTTCAGCGGCGCATTCAACTTCGGGGGCGCGGTGAAGTAGTGCTGAGCGAGGTCCGGTTCGAGGGAGTGCACAAGATATTCGGCACCGAGACCGCGGTCGAGGACCTCAACCTCACGGTCAATGCGGGCGAGTTCCTCGTCCTCGTCGGTCCCTCGGGTTGCGGCAAGACGACGACCCTGCGGATGCTGGCGGGCCTCGAGCGGCCGTCTTACGGTCGCATCCTGATCGGCGACAGGCTGGTCAACAACGTCTCGCCGCGGTTCCGCGACGTGGCCATGGTCTTCCAGAGCTACGCGCTCTACCCGCACATGAACGTTTACGACAACCTGGCGTTCGGGATGCGGGCGCGAGGCGCCGCCGGCGGCCTGATCGCGCAGCAGGTCAAGGAAACCGCAGCCGTCCTGGGCCTCGGCCATCTCATGAAGCGGCGCCCGTCAGAGCTCTCGGGTGGTCAGCGGCAGCGCGTCGCGCTTGGTCGCGCGCTGATCCGCCAACCACAGGTCTTCCTGATGGACGAGCCGCTCTCCAACCTCGATGCCGGGCTGCGCGTGCAGATGCGCGCCGAGCTCAGCCGTCTGCACGAGCGGTTCCGCGTCACCACGCTGTACGTCACCCACGACCAGGTGGAGGCGATGACGATGGGTGACCGGATCGCCGTCATGAACAGCGGCCGGCTGCAGCAGGTCGACGCCCCGGAGACGCTGTACGACAACCCCGCCAACACCTTTGTGGCGGGCTTCATCGGGTCGCCGCGGATGAACTTTGTCCCCGGGCGGCTGACGACGGCACAGGGCGCGACCGCGGTTGAGTTTCTCGGCGTCAAGGCCCCGCTCAGCTCGCGGGCGAAGCTCACCGCGGACGCTGCCGAGGGCGAGGTCATGGTGGGGCTGAGGCCCGAAGACCTGATGTGGCGGCGTGCGGCCGCGCCCGAGAGCACGCTGACCATCAGCGCCGAGGTTGATGTCGTCGAGCCCATGGGCCACGAGGCCTATGTGACCGCCGTATGCGCAGGCGAAACGGTCACTTCCCGGTTCCCGCCGCGATCCGGCGTGCGCACCCGCGAGCGCATCGAGCTCGCCTTGAATCCTGCGCGGCTTCATCTCTTCGACGCCCACTCTGGGACCACCATCCTCCAACGGCCCGCGGCCGGGGGAGCCGAGCTTCCGAGGTCCGTGGGGGAGGCGCGGATCGACGAACCGGCGGAAGGGCGATCGGAGCGTCACCGGCAACCCCAGTCACGGGGCATGCAATCGAGAACCGAAGAAATTTCATGAGGAGGTAAGGCATTGAGGATTCCTGGCAGACGACTCGGAGTGTGGCTGGCCCTGCTGACGTTCGGCGCCGCGCTGGTCGCGGCCTGCGGCGGCGGCAACAACACCTCCACGAGCCTCAACGACGATATGAAGGGCACGATCACGGTCGCCTACTCGACGACCTACGTCTTCGACGCGGACGATCTGTCGGTCACCTGGTGGAACAAGGTCAAGCAGGAGTTCGAGCAGCAGTATCCGAACGCCAAGCTGAACTTGCAGGGCTTCAACGGCACCGACGTCGACCTGGTCAACAAGGTGGCGCTGGAGTACAAGAACCCGTCCACCACCCCCGATCGACTCGTTCGTCAACGACTCGAGCAAGGCTCCGTTCTGGTCCAAGTTCCCGAAGGTGATCCAGGACGAAAGCAAGATCAACGGCAAGGTCTACGCCGTCAACACGGGCGAGAACAACACCGCCCTCTACTACAACAACGCCATGCTGCAGAAGGCCGGGGTGCAGCTCCCCTGGCAGCCGAAGAGCTGGGACGACATCCTCAGCGCGGCGCAGAAGGTCAAAGCCGCCAACCCAGGCGTGGTCCCGCTGTGGGCCGCAGCCGGCACGAGCGCCGGCGCGGGTGGCGTTCTGCAGGGCAGCGCCAATCTCGTCTACGGGTCGGCGACGCCGATGATCTTCGACTACGACAAGAAGAAGTGGGTTGTCGACAGCCCAGGCCTTCGTGAGGTCTTCAACTTCTACAAGCAGGTCTACAGCCAGAAGCTGGGAGCTTCCACGTCCGATCTCTTCTCGCCCAAAGCGGTCGGCAGGCCGGTCGTCCTCCTCAAGGACCACCAGCTCGCGATTGCGGTCGGCTCCAACTGGTTCGCCGACGCCTGGACCGAGGAGAACCGCCACTGGGCGAACGCCGCGAAGGAGGCGAGCGCGGTGCCACTCCCGACCTCGAAGGGTCAGGCGCCCGGCAGCGCGAGCACGCTCGGCGGCTGGGCGGTAGCCATCTCCAAGATCACCAAGCACCCGCAGCTTTCCTGGGGCCTGATCAAGATCATGGAGAGCACGGACAACCAGGTCTATATCGCCAACCACGCGGGCTTCGTCCCGCCCAGCCAGGAAGTCGCCAAGTCGAACGACTTCCTGAACTACGCGCCCCCGTTCAACAAGGCGTTCGGCGACGCGCTGCCGAACTCCAAGCTCGTCCCGTCCGAGCAGGAGGGCTACCCGGCGTGGGTGCAGGGCATCGGCCAGGCGACCGGACAGATCGCCACCGACCCCAACACCTCGGTCGACCAGGCGGTGAAGATCCTGCACGACACGGTCGCCAACCAGGTAGGAGCGGATAAGGTCGAAGCTGTCACGTAACGCGACCTCAGGGCAGGGCGGAGCGTGATCCGCCCTGCCCACCATCGCGCAAGAAGAGGAATTTCAGCCATGTACACCGGCCCCGTGATCGACTGCGACGTCCACCATGCTCGAAGCACGGATGCCGAGCTGATCGAATACCTGTCGAAGGGCTGGCGCGAGTACGTGACCGACCGGGGACCGGCGGGCAACGTGCCGCTCGCGGTCCAGGACGGTTTTGCCAACCCTCACGGTTTCATGCGCGCGGACAGCTATCCGAAGGGAGGCGGCGAGCCGGGGTCCGACTACGCGACGATGCGAGACCAGCTGCTGGCCGCATCAGACGTCCGGCGGGCGATCCTCACCTTCGGCGACGACAGCCACGTCGCCGGCCATCACAACCCCTACTTTGCCGCCGAGCTTGCGCGGGCGATGAACGACTGGAGCGCGGAGCGCTGGCTGACCCGGGATGCGCGCCTGTACTCGTCGATCATGGTCGGCAGCCAGCTCCCGGACGTCGCCGCCGCCGAGGTGCGCCGCCACGCGCAGAACGCGCGCATGGTGCAGGTGATGCTCGTCGACAACCCTTTCAACCGCGGCTTCGGCCATCCCGTGTTTCATCCCATCTACGCCGCCGCGGAAGAGACCGGCCGCCCGGTGGCGATCCATGGAGGGGCCGGCGGCTGGGCCAACCCGCCGAGCACCGGCGGCGGCAGCGTCAGCACCTACTTCGAGACCCATGTGCTGTGGCCGCAGGCGATCCAGACCCACCTCGTCAGCTTCATCGCCCATGGAGTCTTTGAGAAGTACCCCGGGCTTCGGGTGGTCCTCGTCGAGGGCGGGTCTGCCTGGATACCGAGCCTGCTGTGGCGATTCGACACCGAGTACAAAGGACTTCGTCGCGAGGTCCCATGGCTCAAGCGCCTGCCTAGTGAGTACTTCGCGCGGCACGTCTGGGTGACGACCCAGCCGCTCGAGATCTCGCCGGAGAAGGAGAACGTGGTCGAGCTGCTGCGCTCCATGAGCCTTGAGGACCGCCTCGTGTACTCGTCGGACTACCCACACTGGGATGCGGACGAGATCGACTATCTGTCGACGCGACTGCCTTCCGATTGGCACCGTCGCATCTTCTTGGAGAACGCCTGCCGGCTGTACGGCTGGTCCGCCGGCGAGCTCGAGCTCCCGGAGGCGGTGGCGCAAGGCTCGCCGTGACCGTCGACGTCGGCGCGGTCGACGATTTCGATGAGCGCCGGGTGCGCATCGTCAACGCCGGCAACCTCGAGGTCGGCGTGCTGCGGTGGCGAGACCGTTTCTTTGCCGTCCACAACCGTTGCCCGCATCAGAAGGGCCCGGTCTGCCTGGGCATCGTGAGCGGCCGGCTGGGGGGCGCGGCGCCCGGGTCGATGGACGTGGACGACGAGATGCCCGTGCTTGCCTGCCCGTGGCACGGCTGGGAGTTCGAGCTCGAACGAGGACGCGCGCTGTGGGATTCGAGTTACGCAGTGAAGGTGCTGCCGGTGCGGGTTGAGTCCGGGCGGGTGATCCTCGAAATTGGAGCGAAGGCCGAGCCCTGACTCTATTCCCCACGCAAATGGTTGCAGTTGCGCCGAGTTGGGGCTCCCGAACCCGGGCCGGTCCGGAACACGCACGCAGCCGTCCTCGTCGATTCCCAGCGGCTCGAGCAGCATCTGGTCCCGCGCCGCGGCGGTCCAGCCGCTCGGCGGGTCGTGGGGAAACTCGAGGAACGGGCAGTTGGTGATCGCCGCGGCCAGGTGCAGGTTCGCCGTCAGCCCGATCCCGTTGCCCCAGGTGTGCGGCGCGACCTCTAGACCGGAGGCCTCCGCGAGCGCCGCCACCTTGCGCATCTGGCCGACCCCTTCCGAGAGCAGCGCGTCTGGCTGCAGGATGTCGTAGCAGCCGCGCTCGATCAGCAGCTTGAACTCGTGCAGGCCGTGGTTGTCCTCGCCACCGGCGATGGGCAGCGTGTCCAGCCTATCGCGCAACCGGCGCAGCCCGTCGTAGTCGTGGCGCGGCAGCGGCTCTTCGAGCCACCGCACCTTCATGCGCTCGAGCTCGCGGGCCACCGCCAGCGCGGTCGGAAAGCCCCACGTCTGGTGGCCTCCGTGTCCGGGTTCGACGCCGGCCTGGTTCGCGTCCACCATGATCTCGATCCGGTCGCCCACCGCTGCGCGGACGGCCTCGACCACCTTCAGGTCATCGCGCGGATCCGGAAGATGGAAACGAAACTTGACCGCCTTGTAGCCCTCGGCCAGCATCCGTTGCACGTCATCGACGCGTTCTTGCGGGGTGCGGATCTCAGCGGTGGCGCAGTAGGCGACGACCCGATCCCGGTAGCCACCCCACAGCCTCGCCACCGGGAGGTTCGCCACCTTGCCGACGATGTCCCAGAGCGGCATCTCCATGCAGTAGACCGGCGCGCCGAGGATCTCGGTATCGCGCAGCACAGGGACGAGGCGCTCGACGTATATCGGGTCCTGGCCGAGGAAGTAAGGGGCGACGAAGCGCTCGATCGTGATCGCCGCCTCGAGGCCGGCGTGGGCGGCCCCGATCCCCTTCACGCCCTCGTCGGTCATCACCTCGACGAGCACCATCAGCAGGTCCGATTGGTTGCGCCCGCGCGCCCAGGCGGGGTGAAACTCCCCCTCCAGCGGAAAGTCGACGACCCGGCACGTGATGCTGTCGATCTTCAACCGCGAGTCACCGCCGCGAGCAACCCTGCCGACTCGAGCACGGACTCCTCCACCGGCACGAAGGGGTCTTCGTACTCGATGCTGATCGTGCCCGTGAACGCATGGTCCAGCAACAGGGCCACAAACCGCGTCCACCAGTCCTTGTCATGTCCGCGCCCCACCGTGGCGAAGTTCCACGGCATCTGGTCCGGCGGGTTAGGCCAGCGGCTGTCGAGCAGTCCGTTCAGGGCGATGCTTTGCGGATTGAAGGTCGTGTCCTTCCCATGGACGTGGCCGATATCGTCGCCGAGCCTCTCGACGATGGCGAGCGGGTCCATCGACTGCCAGAAAAAGTGGCTGGGATCGAGGTTGACACGAAGGTTGGTGCCGAGCTTGCGAACCCGGGTGAACGTTTCCACGTTGTAGACGTACGTCCCCGGGTGCAGCTCGAAACAGATCAGCAGCTGCGGGTGCTCGCGACGGGCGAAGTCCGAGATCTCCGTCCAGTAAGGAGCGACTCGTTCCCGCCACTGCCAGTCAGCGATTCCGTCGAGGTCGGGCAACCACCCGCCCGCGGAGAAGTGCGGTGCGATCCGGTCAGATGCGCCGGCCCCCGGACAGCCCGACATGGCGACCACCCGGTCGACGCCCAGCTGCGCGGCGAGGCGGATCGCGTTGTGGAGGTCGGTGTCGTGCCCCTGGGCGACCTTCGGGTTGGGATGAAGCGGGTTGCCGGAGACGTTGAGCGCGGAGATGCCGAGCCCGGCGTCCTCAACGCTCGCTCTCAGGCGCCGGACGGCGTCGGGATGACCGAGCAGGTCGGCGGGCACGCAGTGTGGGACGGGCGAGTACCCGCCCACGCCCAGCTCCAGGTCCTGGACCAACCCCGTCGCGGCCGCCCACCTGGCGACCTGGGCCAGGGGTCGGTCGGGCATGGCGTCAGTGAAAAAACCAATCCGCAACCTGCTTTTGGAGCGTTCCAAAATCGCCAGCCAAACCGTATGGCCAACCGAGTCCAGTTGTCAATGACGCGATCCCGTCCGCTCGACCGTGCAGCGATCGACCAACGCCTGGTCGAGCTCGATTCCAAAGCCCGGCCGGTCAGGCACGGCGAGGCAGCCGTCGGCGTCGATCCAGGGTTGTTCGACCAGCATCTGGCTCAGGGCCGCGGCCGGCCACCCCGGTGGTTCGTGCGGGAACTCGAACCAGGAGGTGTTGGGGATGGAGGCGGCCAGATGCAGGTTGGCCAGCAGGCCGATGCCGTGAGTCCAGGTGTGGGGCGCGACCAACAGACCCGCTGCCTCTGCGAGCGCGGCAATCTTGCGCAGCTGATACACGCCTTCGGAAAGCACCGCGTCCGGCTGCAGGATGTCGTAGCACTCCCGTTCGATCAGAAGCTGGAACTCGTGCATGCCGTGGTTGTTCTCGCCGCCCGCCAGGCGCAGGGTGCCCAGCCTGTCGCGCAGGCGGCGCAGGCCGTCGTAGTCGTGGCGAAGCAGCGGCTCCTCGAGCCATTCGACCTCCAGGCGCTCGAGCTCGAGCGCGACCTCGCCCGCGGTCCGAAAGTTCCACTGCCGGTGGCCCGCGAACCCGGGCGCCAGGCCGGCCTGGTTGGCGTCGACCAGGATCGAGATCCGCCCTCCCAATGCCTTGCGGACCGCCTCCACCACACGCAGGTCGTCGCGCGGGTCGGCGGAGTGGAAGCGCAGCTTCACCGCCTTGAAGCCTTCATCCACCAGGCGCAAACAGTCTTCGACCCTCTGCTCGGCCTGGCGCACCTCACCCGTGGCGCAGTACACGGGGATGCGATCGGCAAAGCGCCCCCACATCTTCGAGACCGGCAGTCCCGCCGCCTTGCCCGCGATATCCCACAAGGCGATCTCGACGCAGTACACGGGCGGGCCCAGGATCTCGGCGTCCCGCAGGACAGCGGCCAGTTGCTCCGGAGCAGCGGCGTCGCGGCCGAGGAGATGAGGCGTCACGAAACGGTCGATCGCGATCGCCGTCTCCGAGCGCGCTTCGGCGGCGGTGACGCCGACGAGACCGCCCTCCGTGTGCACCTCGATCAGCGTTATGAAGTACGAGTTCTGAGTCTCGCCTCGCCCCCAGGCCGGGCGGAAGCCAGCCGGCAGGGGAAGGTCGAGCACACGTGAGGTGACCCCGGTGATCGTGGTCGGGCCGGTTACTCCCGTGCTAATCGCTCGCCTCGCCGCGAAGGGCGAGGAAGCCCAGCGTCGCGGCCAGAAGGCTCGAAAGCATCAGCGATCCGAAGAGCGTTGCATATCCACCGGGCAGAAGTGCGATGGCAGCGCTTGCGAAGGGCGCCACCGCCCTCGCGCCGTTCGAGCATCCATAAATCACTCCCGAGAGAGTTCCATAAACATGCCGGCCGAAAAGCTCGGCCGGAACGCTGGCGCTCATCAGCGTCAGCATTCCTGCGCTCATCCCAAAGACCAGAGCGAACACGAGCACGGTGCCCTCCGAACGATCGAGGCTCAGCACCGCGAGCGCGGCCACGGCAAGCCCGAAGGTGGCCACCGGGAGACGAGCGCCCCTGAGCGCGCGGCCGAAGATGACGTACACGAGCCTGCCTGGCAGCTGACCGATGCCGACGACACCCGCCGCCAGGGCTCCGAACTGGATGCCGTACCCGGCATCGATGAGAGACGGCACCAGCTGCACCAATATCGCTGACCACGTGTAGCTGCCCAGCGCAAGGGCAATCGCCAGAAACCAGAATCGGCGGCTCCTCAAGACCGCCCGCACATGGCCCCGGGCAGGGCTGACGGCCTCCTCTGTCGCGGCCACGGGCGCGGGCCGAAGCACCGCGGCATGGAGCGGAATCCCGACCGCCGCCAAAATGACGGCAAGAACCATCAGCGCTCCGCGCCAGCCATGCTCGGCGGTCAGGGTTCCCGTCAGCGGCGAAAAGATGAAGCTCGAGAAGGCTCCCACGAGCGTGATCGCCGTCAGCGCCGCCCGCCGCTGATAACGAAACCATTTCG
>VBJE01000338.1 GCA_005879675.1 Chloroflexota bacterium | reverse complement strand
TGAGGAGGATCTGCTCGAGCCGTCGCGAGTCGCCGATCGCGACGTTCGGCACGTCGGGGGCGGCGCTGAACGATACGTCGAGGCCCTTCGCGCCCGCGGCCTCCGACACCAGGGCGAGGCAGCTTTCGACCGTGGCGCGGACGTCGAAGGGGTGCAGGGCGAGCTCGAAGTCGCCGCTGTCCAGCGTGACCCCGTCGAGAACGTCGTCCACGATCCTGGCGACCTGTTCGGCCCCGGTCTCGACGATGGCTGCCAGCTCCCGCTCCTCGCTGGTCTCAGCCCCCGCCGCAAGCAAGCCTGCCGCGCCCACGACCGCGTTGAGCTGCGTGCGGAGCTGGTGACCGAGGTCGGCCAGGAGCTCGACGTCGATCTCGATCTTGCGCTGGTGGCCGTCCACCTGGCCGTCGGTAGGGGTCGGCAGCACGTCTTCGAACTCGCCCATCAGTAGAGCTTGTCCTGAGGAGGTTGCGTCGAAGGCTCGAACATCGACTCGGGCAGGTCAGTGCCGTTGGCTTTGAAGTGGTCCTGGAATGTCGACAGCGTGCCTGTCGCGGTGTGGTACCCGACGGCCCTACCGTCGGGCGTGACCGAGACCTGGCGGAACGCGAACAGCTCGTTCAGGCCGATCTCTCCCTCCTTGAGCCCGAAGACCTCGGCGACGCCGACGATCTTGCGCGAGCCGCCGCGCAGGCGCTCGGTCTGCACGATGACGTTGATCGCCGACGCGATCTGGCCTCGGATCGCGCGCGACGGCAGCTCCGTGCCTGCAAGCAACACCAGTGTTTCCAAACGATTGATGACGTCGCGTGGGTTGTTGGCGTGCACGGTGCTCATCGACCCGTCGTGGCCCGTGTTCATCGCCTGCAGCATGTCGAGCGCCTCGCCGCCTCGCACCTCGCCGACGATGATCCGGTCGGGGCGCATGCGCAGCGCGTTGCGGACGAGGTCGCGGATGGTGATCTGGCCCCGGCCTTCGACGTTCGCTGGCTTTGACTCCAGGCTGATCACGTGCACCTGGCGTAGGCGGAGCTCGGCCGCGTCCTCGCACGTGACGATGCGCTCGGTCGCGGGGATGAAGCCCGACAGGACGTTGAGCAGCGTCGTCTTGCCCGAGCCCGTACCACCCGAGACGATGATGTTGAGGCGCGTCCTCACCGCTGCGTCGAGGTACTCGAGGATCGCTTCGCTCGAGCCGCCGCTGGTCACGATGCGCTCGGGCGTGAGCACCTCTCGCCCGAACTTGCGGATGGTGAGGCACGGGCCATAGATCGCGACAGGTGGGATGACGACGTTGACACGCGAGCCATCCTTCAAGCGGGCGTCGCACATGGGCTCGGATTCGTCGACGCGGCGGCCGATGGTCGACACGATGCGGTCGATGACGCGGCGCAGGCTCGCCTCGTCCTCGAAGGCAAGGTTCGTGAGCTCGATGCGCCCGCGCCGCTCGACGAAGATCTGCTCCGGACGGTTGACCATGATCTCGGTGATCTCCGGGTCGCGCAGGGGAGCCTCCAGGGGTCCGAGCCCGATGACCTCGTCGAACAGGATCTCGACCAGCCGCTCGCGGTCGGCCGCGGTGACGAGCGCCGCGGGGGGCTTGGCCCGGAAGTGATCCTCGGTCAGCTGCATCAACAGCCGCCGGATGCCGGCTCGGTTGCTGATGTCGATCGCGGCCGCGTGCCGGCGGAGGAGGTCGGCGTGGATCTCCGCCTTGGCCGCCGCGAGTCCAGGGCTCAGGACCGCGGGAGAATCAGCGCCGAGAACCGCCGTCTCGAGCGTGGGTGGGCTGGCCGTCGCGCCTTCTCGCGGGACCGCGCGACGCTCGATCGGGGCGATGGTCGGCATGCCGTCGACGGGCGTGTCCGGCTCCGCCGGGGCGGGAGCCTGCGGCGTCGCCACCGGCGTCTGCTGGTAGCGGCGGTCGAACCGCTCGGACAGTTTCACCGGGTCACCGCCCGCTTGATCAACCGGCGGTGCGCCCGCTCGGCCGCCTTCTTCACCTGCGGGTCGGACTCCAGCTCGCAGAGCCGTTTCAGGCCGTCCGCCGCCGCCCGGTCGCCGATCATGGCCAGAGCTTTGCAGGCGGCGATGCGCACCTGCTTGGGCCAACGCCGGTCGTGCGCGATCCCGAGGAGCGGCGACACGCGGAGCACGTCGCGCCGCAGCCCGCAGGCGAGCACGGTCGCGACCGCCGCCCGCTCGCTCGCGGGCTGGCGCATCAGGGCCTCGATGTCAACGTCCGAGGCCGCCCTGGCGAGCGAGATGGCGAGCCGGTAAGGAGGGATGGAGGCTGCGGATGCCATCAGGAGGTCGACCGCGCGCCTGCCGCCGAGCTGCGCCAGCGCGCGGACCGCGGCGTCGCGAACGGCGGGGTCCTCGTCGGCGATGAGGTCCCCCATCCAGATCGTCGCCTCGGTCAGCCTGGCGGCGCCGCAGATCCGGGCCGCCGACGCCCTCGTGAC
>VBJE01000337.1 GCA_005879675.1 Chloroflexota bacterium | reverse complement strand
CGACAGGAATCCGCCCAGGCGGAAGTGCTTGGTTAGGCCGACGGTGCGCAGCAGCTCCTGGCCCGGCTCGCGGGTCGGAAGGTCAGCGATCATCGAACAAGAAGCACCTCACGAGCACCTGGTCATTCGAGTAGAGGTCGGGTTCCTCGCCAGGGCAGCGGTCGAACCGCTTCGGGCAGCGTGGATGAAACCGGCAGCCCGACGGCGGGTGCGCGAGGTCGGGCGGGCTGCCTGGGATGCCGGTCAGCGTCTGCAGCGGCCCGCTGATGGAGGGAAACGACCGCATCAGGCCGACCGTGTAAGGATGCTTCGGGGCGGCGAAGACCTGCCGTGTCTGGCCGACCTCGACCACCTGCCCCGCGTACATGACCGCCAGCCGGTCGGAGAAGTGGCTGACCAGCGACATGTCGTGCGTGACGAAGATCGTCGCGAAGCCGAACTCGCGCTGCAGCTGCTTGATCTTCACCATCAACGAGCGCTGCGCGACCACGTCGAGCGCGGAGGTCGGCTCGTCCATGATCACGAGGTCGGGCGTCAGGGCCAGCGCCATCGCGATCATCGCCCGCTGGCGCATCCCTCCGCTGAGCTGGTGGGGATAGCTGTGCAGATGGACGGGGTCGATGCCGACGACCTTCAGGAGCTCCTGAGACCGCGACCGGAGCTGGCGATCCCGCATCCTCACGTGCGCCTGGATCGCGTCGCCCAGCTGCTCGGCGATGGTCATCACGGGGTTCAAGGCGTTCATCGCGCTCTGCATGACCACCGAGTAGCCGCTCCACCGGAGGTGGCGGAGCTGGTCCTCGTCCATCGAAACCATGTCCTTGCCGTCGAACCAGATCTCACCGGAGCTGATCTCGGCCGGCGCGCTGAGGAGCCTGGCGATCGCGAACAGCAGCGTCGACTTGCCGCAGCCGGATTCGCCGACGATGCCGAGGAACTCGCCCCTGGCGACGTCGAGCGACACACGGTCGACCGCGCGCAGCGGGCCGCTCTCCGTCAGGTAGTCGACGCATAGGTCTTTGACCTGGAGGAGAGGACGGGTGGCGGTCGCGATCATTTCTTCTTCTTCCTGACGGGCCGCAGGGCCGGGTTGGAGATCTCGTCGAAGGCGTAGTTGATCAGCGCGAATGCCGCGCCGAGCGCGGCGATGCACAGGCCTGGCGCGAGCACCCATACCGGCGAACCGGCGAGCAGCGCTCCATTGGCCTGCGCCCAGTAGAGCATCGTGCCCCAGCTCAGCGAGTTGGGGTCGCCCAGGCCGATGAACTGCAGCCCGGCCGCGGCGAGCACCGCGTACAACGCCGCGCCGAAGAAGATGGCGACGATGAGCGAGGTCATGTTGGGAAGGACCTCGAAGACGATGATGTACGTGCTTCGCTCGCCCCGTGCCCGCGCCGCCTCGAGGAACTCCCGGTTGCGCAGCGAGAGCGCCTGTGAGCGCAGCTGTCTAGCGCCGTAGGACCAGCCGGTGATCACGATCACCGCGATCAGCACCAGCAGGCCGCGGTTGTGCAGATAGGTGCCGACGATGATCATCAGGGGAAGCGTTGGCATCACGAGGAAGACGTCCGTGAAGAGGTTGAGGATGTGGTCCCACAGGCCGCCCATGTAGGCCGCCGAGACGCCGATGATCACCGAAACCACCGTCGCTCCGACGCCCGCGCCCAGGGCGATGAGCAGCGACTCCCTGGTCCCGAACACCAGCTGCGAGAAGATGTCCTGCCCGGTGCCGGTCGTGCCCAGCAGGTGCGTCCGCGACGGCTGGAGCATCTGCGAGAACTGAAGAGCGTGGGGGTCGTACGGCGCGATCAGCGGCGCCAGCAGCGCGACCACCACGAAGAAACCGAACAGGCCGAGTCCCGCGACCGCCTTGCGGTTCCGGGCGAGGCCGCGGCCGACGGTGCCGAGGATGCCCTGCCGGCTCGTGACGACCGGAGTTCCGACAGCGGCTGGGTCGGTGACGACACGGACCGCCATCTCTTCTCTATCCCTGCTCTCGCGTGCGCGGGTCGAGCACCGCGGTCAGAAGGTCGGCGGCGAGCACGGCGACCAGGACCGCGACCGTGAGCATGAGAAACAGCGTCTGCATCAGCGCGTAGTCCTCGCTGTGCACGGCCTGCAGGAGCGTGAAGCCGAGGCCCGGGTAGTTGAAGACGATCTCGACCAGGATCGCGCCGCTGATCACGAAGCCGAGCGACATCGCGAAGCCCACGAGGTTGGGGAGGATCGCGTTGCGGCCGGCGTACATGAACATGATCCGGACCGGCGAGAGGCCCTTGGCGCGGGCCATCTTCACGTAGTCCTCGGCCGAGGTGATCACGATCGTGAGCGCGGGCAGCGTGCCGTGCCAGATGACCTGGCCGCCGAAGTCCCAAGACAGGTTGATCGAGGACGTCAGGTCGTAGGCGAACCCGAGCGGAAACCAGTTGAGGGTCAGGGCGAATGCCAGCAGCACCAGGAGCCCGAGCCAGAAATAGGGGAACGCCGAGATCACGATGAAGACCGGCGGCAAGACCGCATCGAAGAACCCGCCTCGGCGCCACGCGCTGAGCATGCCGAGCAAGGTGCCGAGGATGAAAGCGAGGATCGTCGCCATGCCGACCAGCCCGAGCGTCCAGGGCAGGCCCTGCTTGATGACGTCGCCGACCGGGACCGGGAAGAACGTCACTGACGTCCCGAAGTTGCCGGTGAACGTGTTGCGCAGGTATTCGAGGTACTGCTGCCAGATCGGCTCGTTCGAGTGGAAACCGAATGCGACCTCGATCGCCTTCACGGTCTCGGGGCTCACCCGGCCCCGGAAGCGCACGAGCATCGCCTGCGCGGGGTTGCCGGGCATGATCCGCGGCAGGATGAAGTTGATCGTGAGCGCGGCCCAGAGGGTGATTGCAAAAAATTCGAACCTTCGGATCAGGTAGCTCATGTGCTCCTGAAGACCCCATCCGACCGGGCGCTTCGCGCCGGGTCACCGTCCCCGCTAACCGGGGAACGGAGAAGCTCGAACCTTCTGATCAGGTAGCTCATTGGTTGAAACAGGGCGGCGTCGCGATGACGCCGCCCTCAAGTTTCTAGCTCTTCTTGTACAGGTGGAGCAGCGTGACCTCCCAGTCCGGCAGGTTCCACGGCGCCGGCGCCGAGAACGGGTCGTCCTTGGTGGGCCATCCGGCGAAGTCCTTCGTCGAGTACTGGTACCAGGCGACGCCCTCGGTCACCGGGATCACCGGCACGTCCTCGAGCATCGCCGTCTCGACCTGCTTGATGAGGTCGTGCTGCTTGCCCGAGTCGGTCGTGGCGCCGAACTGGTCGAAAAGCGTGTCGACCGCGGGGTTCTTGTACCGCCCGTAGTTGCCCGCCGCAGTCTGCCCGATGGCGGCCGTGGTGGCGCTGTGCAGGGTGTTGCGCAGCTCGTAGTAAGGGTTCGGGCCGGGTGATGTGTTCACCGAGCCGTAGGCGAGCTGGAAGTTGCCCGTGAACAGCTTGTCGAAGTAGGCCTGGGAGTCCAGGTTGTCGGGCTTGAGCTCGATGCCGACCTGCTTCAGGTTGTCCTGCACGACCTGCACCGAGGCGACCCAGTCGGTATAGCCGGCGATGTTGCGGCGCCCTGGAGAAGGCTCTGCGCCTTGTTGACGTCGAACTTGTAGCCGTACTTGTCGGCCTGCCCCTTGTCGATCCAGCTGTCGAACGTCGGCGAGAGGACGCCCGTCTGGTTGCCGGGAGGCTCATAACCGAATTCACCTTTCTGGGAGACTGCCGCGCGGTCGATGCCGTAGGCGAATGCCTGCCGCACTGCCTTGTTGTCGAGCGGCGCCATGGTGGTGTTGAACCAGATGTTGATGTTGTTGATCGGCGGGAACCAGTAGTGGTTGTTCTTCGGATCCTTGGCGACGTAATAGGTGTCGATGTTGGGGATGAACTGGCCGCCCCACTGCGCGTTGCCGGCGGCGAGGAAAGCGTTGGCCGGGTCGTTGTCGAGGAAGGCGGGGTAGTGCACCTCGTCGACGTAGGGAAGTCCCTTCTGCCAGTAGTTGGCGTTGCGCTTGTAGGTGATGTTCTGCCCGGTGCAGGC
>VBJE01000336.1 GCA_005879675.1 Chloroflexota bacterium | reverse complement strand
AGGTCGTGCTCGTCGAGTCCGGTTGCGACGCGGCGCAAGGATTCCTCGTCGGCCGCCCGCTCGAGGAGCCGGAGATCACCGCGCTTCTGATCCAGCAATCCAGGCACGAAGAAAAGCTGACCGAATCGATTTGAACGCACTCGTGCTGGGTGCCAGGGGACAGCTCGGCTCCGAGCTCGCCCGGCTTCTCCCGGGCGCCGGCGTGACCGCTCCGATCCACGAAAAAGACGTGATCGAAGAGCTTCTCGACGATCGCCGGCCCGACATCGTCATCAACTGCGCGGCCTACAACGCCGTCGACCGCGCCGAGACAGAGGGCGACGCTGCGCACGCCGCCAACGTCGCCGGCCCGGCCGTCGTCGCGGCGGCGTGCCGGCGCACGGGCGCCAGCCTGGTGCACTTCTCGACCAATTTCGTGTTCGACGGCTCGTTGGACCGGCCGTACGTGGAGGCTGATGAGCCTGCTCCGATATCGGCCTACGGCGAGTCCAAGCTGGCGGGCGAGAGGATGGTGTTCGGCTCGGGCGCGCGCGTGCTTGTCATTCGCACCGCCGCGGTTTTCGGCGGACCGCGCAGCTTCCCGCGCCGGATCCTGGAGCGCGCGACGTCCGCCGATCGCATCCCGGTGGTCGGCGATCAACTGATCAACCCGACGTACGCGCGCGATCTGGCGGAGGCGACGCTGGAGCTGGTGGAGCGCGACTTCACGGGCATCGTGCACGTGGTCGGCGGCGGTTGCGCCGGCTGGGATGTCTTCGCGCGCGCGGCCCTGGAGGAGTTTGGCGTGCGGACACAGGTGGACTCGGTACCGACCGAGGCTTTCCCAACCGCCGCGCGGCGCCCACGCAACGGCTGTCTCGACACGACGCGGTTCCATGCGCTGAGGCCCTGGCAGGAGGCGCTTCACTCCTGGGCAGCCGAAGTTCAGCAGACCCCTCCCCATTCATCGGGAGGGCAAGGGAGCGGGGCCTAGGGCGAAGAAGGGCCTAAAAAAGGCTCGGGCCGGGCGATTTCTCGACACCGGCTCCGAGCTTGGCTGCGGGGGGTGAGGTTCTAAATAACGACGATGATTCCCGTGTTCCTTTCTGAAGGCCCGCGCGCCATTGCGCGCAGTGAAAATTTTGGCACGAAACCTCAGGCCGAGCTGGTCGATCTGTGCACATTTTCAACGACGAAATGCCTACGCCACTCTTGAAATTCCAAGCCTGCCGCACAAAGGGGGTCATACACCCGACGGCTTTTTGATATGGGTTCGTTAGTCCCAGCACAACGTCTTGCAAAGATTGATCAGTTCGAGGGATGTGGCCACTCGCCTGGGCGTCAGCCAGGCGACTGTCGCAAGGGCCGTCGCGAGAGGGTTGCTTCGACCTGCCCTTATCACCCCAGGCGGCCACCGCCGTTTCAGCGAGGCGGACGTCGAGACCTACGCCGCGAGCCTGCAGGACGAGCCTGAAGGCGCCCGTCTCATCAGCACTGGCCAGGCCGCCCGCCTGCTCGGTGTCAGCCAGCCGACGCTGAACCGAGCCGTCCGCCGGGGCCGGCTGCGGCCGACCCTGACCACGCCCGGCGGCCACCGGCGGTTCGACAGCGCCGAGCTGAGCGCCGCCCTCTACTACGAGGAGACGCCGTGAGCCTGGGGGAGGAGGCGGGTCCGGCACATCCTGGCGCCGCGCCTGATCGCGGGCGCGGCCTCACCTCGCTGGCCTGGGGACTCCTGCTCAACGGGGTGCTGGTGGCCGCGTTCGTGGTGGGCGCGATCCCGATCGTGGCCATCGTCCGCGGTTTTGTCGAGCTCGTCCGTGAGTCGCAGATCAGGAGCGGCGCCGACTGGTTCGCGTATGGCTTCGCGTTCGCGGGCCTGTTCCTGGGCGCGGTCTTCTTCGCCTACGCGGTCAAGTACTACCTGAGCACCGCGATGGTCCTGCTGACGACGCTGGTCGGAGCGCCGCGCAACGGCACCGGTCACGCCAAGGCCAACGGCAACGGCCTCAACCGAATCAACGGCAACGGCAATGGAAACGGCAACGGGTACCACATCGACCTGGGTTATCACCCGTTTGTCTCGGTCCACGTCGCCGCCTACAACGAGAAGCGGGTCATCGAGCGGTTGCTGACCGCGCTCTCGCAGCTCGAGTATCCGGAGTACGAGGTGGTGGTCGTCGACGATTCCACCGACGAGTCCGTGCAG
>VBJE01000333.1 GCA_005879675.1 Chloroflexota bacterium | reverse complement strand
TCGCGGCACGCCTGATGGTGCTCTGGCTGGTAGTGAGCATCGCGGGCTCGCTGGCCGGCGGCCACCTTTCCGGGCACTACTTCATCCAGGCGATGGGCCCGCTGGCCGTGCTCGCGGCGCTGGCCTTAGTGCGTTTCCGGCCGCGGCGCTGGATCGCGGCGGGGGCGATCGCCGGGATCGCGATCCCGACCCTCGCTTGGTGGGCATTCGACGTCACCGCCGACCCGCTGACGTACGACTTTGCGCCTCCCGTGCCGCAGCACGCGGCGGTGGCCGCTTACATCGCCGCCCACACCACGTCCGCGGACCGCGTCTTCGTCTGGGGCGACTGGCCCGCGCTGTACGTCGAGTCAGACCGCGTCATGGCGTGCCGCTTTCCCGGGTTCCTGCGGGGTTTTGCGAGGGGATCGGACGCGCCGCCCGACAACTGGGACGTCTCGCCGGACGTGTGGCCGCTGCTCCAGTCGGACCTGGCCTCCAACCCACCGGCCCTGATCGTCGACACCGCGGCCGCGGGCTGGAGCGACTTCTCCAGGTACCCGATGAGCGACTACCCCGTGGTGGCCCGGTTCGTGGCCGGCGGCTACCACCAGGTTGCGACCGTCGACGGGGTGGTGATCTATGCCCGGAACGACCGCTAGAGGCGTTCCTAGATCTTCGGAAGCGGCGGGATGGAGGGCGACGGCACCGCGACCGGGAGGCCGACCACCGGCACCTGCACCGGCGGAACCTGGACCGGGTTGGTGACGGCGGGAAGTTGCGGGGCGGCCCCCGGCAAAGTCACGGGCGCCGTCGGCGACGGTATTGGCGGCACGACTGTCAGCGACGGCGCGACCGAGTGGGTGCTGGGCGCCGCCGGGGTGTCGCCGACCGCGGGCGCGGGTTGCGTGGCGACGATGACGGCTGCGGCGCCGGCGACCGCGGTCGCCGTCCACAGGTGCTGGGCGGTGTCGTTCAGCCACCTGCCGGACAGGAACATCCCCAACCCGTACAGGATCCGCCGGCTCGTTACGCGTCCGTTCTGGATGTGGTCGCTGATGGCAGTGAGCGCGCGACGCAGGCGGCGCTGCACGGTGCCCTCGGTGAGGCCGATCTCGCGCGCGATCTCACGGTTGGAGTAGCCGCCGAAGTAGGCCAGCTTGACCACCCGCGTGTCCTGGTCCGGCAGGGTGCGCATCGCGTCGTCGACCGCATGGCGGACCATCGCGCCCGAAAAGTTCATCCACGCGTGGGGAGTCTCGCCGGCGGCAAGCCCTTCGAGGAGGATCTTCTTCAGGCCCCTGTGGGCGCCGCGCATCCGGCGCCGGTCGACCGGCGTGAGCCGGGAACCGGTCATCAGCCAGGCGCGCCAGTTCTCATGGATGGCGACGGGCATGTTGTGGTTGAGGGTTTCGGACATTGCCTATTGCTCCACTCGCTCAGAAAACTCCCGGGTACCCCGAAAGCACCCGAACCACCGGGTTAACGCCTGTAAGGACGCTTGATCTCGAGGATCCGCGGCTCGGCCGCCGCCACCGTGACCAGGCGGTCGAACACCTCCACCGCGCCGTTCTCACCGGCGGATTCCGCAAGCCGCACATAGGCCGCCGCCCCGTCCGCGAAGACGAATGTGGGCGTCCCGAACACGCCATGCTCGGCGACGCCAGCGCGATGATCGGCGGCAAGAGCGTCCAGGGCTGAAGGGTCAGCCACGTCGCGCCGGAAGCGCTCGAGATCGAGACCCGAGTCGGCCGCCACCTTCGCGACGATCGCTTCGTCGTCGAGGTCCAGGCGGTCGCGGTGCCGAGCTTGCAGCAGGGCTCCGTGCATCTCGTCGAATCGGCCCTGCCGCCGCGCAGCCTCGGCCGCCTGAAAGGCCAGCCGGCCGCGCACAGGCTCTGAGGCAGGCGCGTCCCATACCGTCCAGCCGTCATCCTTGGAGTTCACCTGCGTGAGCGAGAAGTACCGCCAGCGAACCTCGAGGTTGCGATCGCCTGACCGGCGCACCGCGTCGATCAGCCCCGCCGCCCGGTAGACAAACGGGCACTGGTAATCGAAAAAGACGTCGAACTTGATGCTTTCACCGCCACCCATCTCGACAACTCGAACGCGCCTTGTCCTGACCCGTATTCCAGACAGCTGGGCGTGGGTCCGGACCGACCTGCTCATCCGGCTGCTGCCATTCGCGGCCGCCTGCCTCGTCGCGTACGCCGCCGGCGGCAGGGCGGGCTGGCTCGGCCTGCAGGGTGGTGACATCACGTCGTCGGGGTGCCCGTGATGTTTCTCGCCGCCGCCGCTGTGCAGCTGTGGCTCACGCGGCGCCGCGGAGCGCTGGCCGTCCCCGCCGACGCCGGCGACGCCACGTTCCAGGCGGCGTTCTATGCCGTCAACGGCCCGATCGAGGAGGGGTTCTTTCGCGGCCTCCTGCAGGGAGGGGTGGGCGTGCTCTGGGGCGCGCCCGCGGGCTTCGCCATCGGCACGGCCACGTACGTCCTCTACCACCGCCTGGGACGCTGGTCCTGGGAGGAGACGCTGGCGACCGCCCTCGTCGGCGTGCCCCTGGGGCTTGCTTTCTGGCTGTTGCCGGGGCCGCCCTCGCTGCTCGGCGTATCGCTCGTGCACATCGCGGCGACCTGCGGCTTCCTCGGCCCAGGTCCCTACCTGTTGCGAAGGCTGCGGCTGCTCTAGGCGAGGGAGCCGCGCAGCTGGGCCGCGACGATGCCCGGGCGCGAATGAACGTCGCCCGCGGTGAATCGGAGGATGCGGAAGCCGGCGCCGATGAGCAGATTTTGTCTCCGGTCGTCGCTGACGAGCCGCTCACGGTGATTGCCTCCGTCGAACTCGACGACGAGTCGTGCCGCCGGGTAGTAGAGGTCAGCGCGCCCCAGGAAGCCTCCTTCCGCATCATGCAGATCGACCTGCACCTCAGGCCGAGGCAGGCCGGCATTGAAGATGAGCCAACGAAGACGGGTTTCAAGCTCCACGAGCCGGCGAAGCCGCGCCGATCCGCGCCGGCCTTTCCTGGTCACCGCGTCACTAAGCAACCTCGACTTATCGGTGCGTCTCTTCTGCAGCGCCATGTCGATTGCGATGAGTGCGTCAAGCGGCGCACCAAACAGGCAGAGGTCGCGGATCGTCCTGTGCAGCGTGGTCGCGGGCAGGCCTCGGATTTCGATCACCTCGTCTGCTTCCAGCTGAGACCGGCGAACGATCAATCCTGTGCGTGATCGCCGGCCCGAGGTTGACGGAAGGAAGAGCTCGACCGGCTCTGTCGGCGCTGCTCCCAGGCCGTGCATCCAGGCAGCCGCCGAGCAGGCGAAGACGGCCTCGGGCGGCAACGAGCGATGCCAGGTAGCGAGGCGCGTCCACAAGTCTTCCGGCTCTCGCATCCATCTATTGGTCCTCGCGCCAGCTCGCGGCCACGTCGATTCTTTGGTCGCCAGAGCCACCTGCCTACGATCGCGAAACCGCCGGTTGATACCAACTCAGGCTGTAAACGAGCACAAGTGCAACCAGTTGCCCGCATTCCGGGGCACACGAAGCGCACAAGTGCAACCAGAAGCGCCCAGGGGCCTAGACCTGCCGGCGCCGGACGGACCAGTAGACGAGCGCGCTGAACAGGACGATGAAGAGGGCCCACCAGGCGATGTCTCCCAGGCCTGACGCGGCGGGTACGAGCGCCAGAGTCTGCGAGTTTTGCCGCGAGTTGGACAGCTGGATCTGTGCGCGCACGAGGTCGCCCGGCGCGCTGCTGAGGAGCGCGTGGGGCACGATCCAGTAGAGGACGTCGAATGCGCTTTTGACGATGTCGTTGTTGAACGCGCCACTGTCCGCCAGGTTGTGCACGGCGCTGATCACTCCCGTGATCACGCTGTAATAGACGAAGGCGACGATCGCGGCCACGATGTTGTTCATCCACGTGCTGAGCGCGAGCACCAGCAGCATCACGACGACGGAGTTGGCCAGCGTCGCGAGCACCTCTCCCGTCAGCGAACCCTCGAGGCCGCCCTGGAACAGCAGCATGACAAGGCGCGCCTCGACCGCCAGGAGACCGACGATGACAACCAGCGCGCCGACCGCGGCCGCGACCTTGCCGATGCTGTATGCGAGCCGTGACACCGGCTTCGAGAAGATGCTGACGGCGGCGCCGGAGTCGAGGTCGTGGTAGATCGCGG
>VBJE01000036.1:2288-13059 GCA_005879675.1 Chloroflexota bacterium | reverse complement strand
GCGACGATAGACGCAAAAACAATGACTCGTGTTCTGTCCATGGCCGCATCATCTGGGCCCAACCTCAGAACGAGCTTGGATTCCGGTGTGAATTTTGAGCGGCGCTAAAGTTGCGACCGTGAAGGTCATCGAACCGGCCACCGAAGGGGTGCTCGCCGAGGTGGCCGAAGCGGGCGTCGAGGATGCCGACCGTGCCGTCGCCCGGGCCAAGGCGGCGTTTCCGGCGTGGCGCGCCGTGACACCGGGCGACCGGGCAAAGCTCCTGCGCCGCTTCGCCGCGGCCGTGGCCGACAACGCGGACGAGCTGGCGACTCTCGAGGCGCGCAACGTCGGCAAGCCGATCAGCGATGCGCGCGGCGAGGTCGGCATGGTCGTCGACGTCTTCAACTACTACACCGGCGCCCCCGAGCGCCTCCTCGGCAGCACCATCCCGGTCGCCGGCGGCGTCGACATGACGTTCCGCGAGCCGCTCGGGGTCGTCGCGCTGATCGTCCCCTGGAACTTCCCGATCGCGATCACCTCGTGGAAGCTTGGTCCCGCGCTGGCCGCCGGCAACACCGTCGTCTTGAAGCCGGCCGGCCTGACGCCGCTCACGGCGCTCGAGCTCGAGCGCCTCGCTCTCGCGGCGGGAATCCCCGAGGGCGTGCTGAACGTCGTCGTCGGTGCGGGGCGCACGGTGGGCGAGCGGCTGGTCGAGCACCCCGACGTGGCCAAAGTCGCATTCACGGGTTCGACCGACGTGGGCAAGCGGATCGGTGCCCTCGCCGCCGCGTCGATCAAGCGCGTGACTCTGGAGCTGGGCGGCAAGTCGGCCAACATCGTCTTCGCCGACGCGGACATCGACAAAGCCGCGGCGTCAGCCCCGATGGCGGTGTTCGGCAACGCCGGCCAGGACTGCTGCGCCCGCTCCCGCATCCTGGTCGAGCGCACGGCCCTCGACCGTTTCATGCAGGCGCTCGAGAAGGCAGTCAAGGCGGTCCGCGTCGGCGACCCGCTCGACGAGAAGACGGAGATGGGTCCGCTCATCTCCGCCGACCACCGCGCGAAGGTGGCCGCATATTTAGAGGACGGGGCAAAGGTCGCGATCCGCGGCAGCGCCCCCTCGGGTCGTGGATTCTGGTTCGCGCCCGCGGTCCTGGCGCCGGTTGACCCGCGCGACCGCGCCGCTCGTGAGGAGATCTTCGGCCCCATAGTCGCGGTGATCCCGTTCGCCGACGAGTCGGAGGCGGTGCGCATCGCCAACGACACGATCTACGGACTCTCGGGCTCGGTCTGGACGACGAACGCGGGACGTGCGTTCCGCGTGGCGCGCGCGCTCGAGACCGGCACGATCTCGATCAACTCCAACACGTCGGTCCGGGTGACCACGCCGTTCGGCGGCTTCAAGCAGTCAGGCATTGGACGGGAGCTGGGGCCGAATGCCCTCGACCACTACACGGAGCTGAAGAACGTCTTCCTCTCGACCGGCTGACCTGTAACCGCCACCAGTAGTCCTAACGATCCGTCGGCGTGCTTCGGGAGGTGGTTTGCATGGGCCAGCTTTATTCGGCCGGCTGGAAGCTGTCGCGAATGGCGCTGCCGTTCGCGCTCGCAATCGTCGCGTTGCAGGCGGTACCCGCCCAGGCGGGAGTCGCCCGGGGTTCGTTTCATCAGACCAACCTGGTGTCGGACGTACCCGGGCTCGCGGCCATCACAGATCCCAACCTGGTGAACCCGTGGGGCCTGTCGTCGAGCGCCACGAGCCCGATCTGGGTGGCCAACAACGGCACCGGGACGTCGACGCTGTACAACACCGCGGACCAGAAGGTGCCACTCACGGTGACGATTCCAGCGCCCGACGGAACATCTGGGACCCCGACCGGGACCGTCTTCAACTCCACGGCTGATTTTCGAGTCAGCAGCGGCGCCGCCTCGGGGCCAAGCCGCTTCCTGTTCGCGACCGAGGACGGCACAATTCTCGGCTGGAACCCGGGGGTGAAGCCGCCGACAGCGGTGATCGCGGTCGACAACTCGCCATCGCATGCCATCTACAAGGGCCTGACCAACGGCTCGGTGGGAACGGGCAACTTCCTCTACGCCGCCAACTTCCACAGCGGGGCGGTTGACGTTTTCGACGGCAGCTTTCACCCGGTGACGGCGGCCGGTGCATTCAGGGACCCGTCCCTCCCCGCCGGCTTCGCTCCTTTCGGCATCCAGAACATCGGGGGCTGGATCTACGTCACGTACGCGATGCAGGACGCGGCCGCCAAGGACGAGGTGGCCGGCCCAGGCCTCGGATTCGTCGACATTTACGCCACCAACGGCGATTTCGTTCGGCGATTCGCGTCGGGTGGAACGCTCAACGCCCCATGGGGCCTTTCGATGGCACCCGCGAACTTCGCCAACTTCCATGGCGACGTGCTCGTCGGGAACTTCGGCGATGGGCGGATCAACGCGTACACGCCGGCGGGCGTTTTCCGCGGCCAGCTGAAGAGCGAGACCAACGCGCCGATCCAGATCGACGGCCTGTGGGGCCTGCGGGTCGGAAACGGCGGCAACGGCGGAAATGTCGACTCCCTCTACTTCGCGGCGGGGATCGACGACGAGGCTCACGGCCTTTACGGCAAGATCCAGGCGGTATCTGACGACTGACGGGATTCCCCGCGAGCGCCGGGCGTCGCGGCTAATTCGCGCACCTGAAACCCGCGAGCGCCGTCGCTCGCGGGTTCTCCCCTCCCGAGGAGCGCGGTCAGGACAACGCCTTTCATGTAGCCCTTTGGCCGCACACTCGTCGCCCCGAGGATCGGCTCGCTGAAGAGCACGGAGCGCAGCTCCTGGACGACACCCACGTCACCGACCGCAGGCGGTCGGGGGACTTGCATTGGGCAAGTGTGGAGCGGGCGATGGGAATCGAACCCACGTAACCAGCTTGGAAGGCTGGCGCACTACCATTGTGCTACGCCCGCGTTGGTAGCCCTGCCGGGCAACGCCAGCTATTAGACCCCAGACAACTCCCGCGACGTCAGCGGGCTACGCCGCCTGACGAAAGTCTTGCGGCCTCTACACCGTCAATGCGGGTGCGGGTCGAAATATGTCTGGTAGAGCAGTTCCGACCTCGGTCGAATTCACCTCGACGATCTCGGACTTCAGCGGCCCAAGAATCGCCAACAGCTCGGACTGTTCGCGGCTGGGCACCTTGAATTGATGCAGCGTCTGGACAAGATCGTCGACCAGCGCATCGAACTCCCCCCTGGTGACGCCCATCCCCGCATGCGCTTCTTTCATGCTGCGTCCGTTGTATCGACACGGTCCGCCCGTGGCTTCACACACCTGGTCGATCAGCATTTTTCTCAGGCGCGCGAGGTCGGTCCTCTCGAACTTCAGGTTGATTCGGTCGTCTCCGGCCACCCTGTCCCTGAATTTTTCGACGACCGCGGTGATCGCGTCCATTCCCCCAAGTCGCTCGTACAGCGTTCGTTCCATGGCTCCTCCCTGCCGCGAAATCACGGTTCCTGGAACCCGGGGCTTGCACGCGCCCCGTCGCCTCGACTATTGGCCTTCCGCGTCAAGGTGTCAATACCGAGTCGGCCGCATCGAGCTCGGATGCAGACATTTGGTAGCCCGTACGGGATTCGAACCCGTGATCTCCGGCTTGAAAGGCCGGCGTCCTGGTCCACTAGACGAACGGGCCTGATCCCGCCAGAGATTATTGCCGACCCTTGACTACCCAAAGTCGGTGGTGGGCGGCGAGGGTTTCGAACCCCCGACCTCCAGCATGTCAAGCTGGCGCTCTTCCAGCTGAGCTAGCCGCCCCGCATCCTTCTGGGGTCCCCTCCCGCCAGGGAGGGGGTGGCGACTTATTGTAGGAGCGATGGCTCCATATATCGGCCGGCGCTTGCGCCGAGTCGAAGATGAGCGACTGGTCACAGGCCGCGGTCGCTTCGCAGGGGACGTCAAGCTCGATGGCCTGGTCCATGTCGCTTTCAGCCGGTCCACCCTCCCCCACGCGCGCATCCGATCGATCGACACCTCGGTGGCGAAGTCGATGCCAGGGGTGCTCGAGGTCTGGACAGCAGCGGATCTACCCGAAGTAGCGGACGGGCTCAGCGATTGGGGACCGGACGATATGGTCAAGAAGCCGCGACCGATCCTCAACGGCGAAGAGGCCAATTACGTCGGCGAGGCGTTCGCTGTCGTCGTCGCCGAAACCGCTTACCAGGCACAGGACGCCGCCGAGCAGGTGGCCCCGGAGCTCGATCAGCTGCCCGGCGCCGGCGACGTTCTCGCCGCGACAGCGGCCGGCGCGCCGAAGGTGCACGCCGACACCGAGAGCAACGTGTCGCGGCGCAAGACGACCTCCTACGGCGACATCGCGAGCGCGTTTGGGGCGGACAGCGTCACGGCGCAGATCCGCCTGACCACATCGCGCGTCGCCGGCGCGGCGATGGAGCCGCGCGCCGTGACGGCAACGCCTGACGATGAGACGGGCGGGCTGAAGGTCTGGACCTCGACCCAGAACGTGTTCGGCGTGCGCGAGGCGATCGCCGGCGCGCTGGAGCTCGAGCAGGACATCGTGCGAGTCGTGGCGGAAGACGTCGGCGGCGGATTCGGCGCCAAGGGCAGCGCTTTTCCCGAAGAGGTCCTGGTCGCGCTCGCGGCGTGGCGGTTGAAACGACCGGCGCAGTGGGTTGCGTCGCGAAGCGAAGACGGCGCCACCACGGCGCAGGGACACGGTTCGGTGATCGAGATGGAGATCGCATCCGACCGCGACGGCAAGCTGCGTGGGTTGCGCGGCCGGCTGCTCCACGACATGGGCGCCTACTCGGCCTCCGGCGCCAGCCAGCCCGACATCATCGTCTCGCACATGCTGTCGGCGTACGTGGTGCCGGCGATGGAGGTGGAGTCGCAGGTCGTCTTCACCAACGCGGTGCCGAGCGGTTTCATCCGCGGCGGCGGTAGGCCGCTCGGCAACTATGCGGTCGAGCGCGCGATGGACCAGCTGGCGCGAGCCCTGGACATCCCCCCGGCCGAGCTGCGGCGCCGGAACCTGGTCCAACCCGAGCAGATCCCGTTCACGACCGGCTATCCGGCCGGGCGCCGCGGCCTCGTCTACGACAGCGGCGACTATCCGCGGCTGTTGAAGATCACGCTCGACAAGGTCGGCGCCGTCCCCGACACCACCGAGGATGGACGACCCGTCGGTCTGGGGATCGCCTGCTGCGTCGAGTCGACTGGCTTTGGGGGCGGCGAGCCGGCGAAGCTGCGGATCAACAAGGACGGGTCGGCCGAGCTGTACATCGGCTCGACGCCGCAGGGCCAGGGACATCAGACGATGGCCGCCCAGGTCGCGGCCGACCGGCTCGGCTGGGCGTTCGAGAAGATCAAGGTGACGGCCGCCGACACCAAGCACGTCCCCGAGGCGGCGCTCACGGCCGGCAGCAGGAGCGCGGTCCAGGTGGGCAACGCCACCGCCAAGGCCGCAACCGCGCTGCGCAAGCGACTGCTCGAGCGCGCGGGCGATGTGCTGGAGGCGGACGCGGCCGACCTGGTGGTCGAAGACGGAGCCATCGCCGTGCGAGGCGCGCCGGCCAAGCGGGTACCGATCAGCGAGGTCGTCCCTGACGAGGGCCTCGAGGTGCTCGAGAGCTTCGATCCCAAGCGTCCTCTCGCCTACTCGAGCGGGTGCCACGCCGCGGTCGTCGCCGTCGATCCCGACACCGGCCAGGTCGAGATCCTGCGCTACGTCATCGCGCACGACACGGGCAAGGCGATCAACGAGCTGATCGTCGAAGGCCAGATGCACGGGGGCTACGCGCATGGCGTCGGCTACGCGCTGTTCGAGTCGGCGGTGTATGACGCCGATGGCACCTACAGGACCGCGAGCTTCCTCGACTACTCGATCGTGAGCACCGGCGAGGTCGCCGCCGAGCCGGAGCTGCTCCACATCGACACTCCCACCGACGCCAACCCCGAAGGGTTCAAGGGCGCCGGCGAGAGCGGCACCATCCCGGCGCCGGCCGCGATCTCGGCCGCGGTCGAGAACGCGCTCCGCAAACGCAAGCCGGACGCCGTGGTGGACCATCTGCCGATCACGTCCGACCGAATCGTCGCCATCCTGGGCTCTTAAACCCTGTCGACAGACCCGCGCGCGACGGTGCCTCCGATCAACGCGGGAGGCGTTGACTGGCGCCGCAACCTGGCCGCGCTCTGGTTCGCCGAGTTCACAGCCATCTTCGGGTTCAGCTTCGCTTTCCCATTCCTGTCCATCTTTCTGCACCACGACCTCGGCGTCCCCGCAGGGAGCCAACTCGACCTCTGGACGGCGGCGTCGGCCAGCGTGTCAGGTCTTTCCATGGCCATCGCCAGCCCGATCTGGGGCGTGCTCGGGGACAGGTTCGGGCGCAAGCCGATGCTGCTGCGCTCGATGCTGGGGGGAGCGATCACGGTCGGCCTGATCTATTTCGTCCAGAACCCGACCGAGCTGCTGGTCCTGCGATTCCTGCAGGGCGCGACAAGCGGCACGGTGGCGGCGGCGACCGCGCTGGTCGCGGCGGAGACGCCGCGGTCGCGAGTGGGTTGGGCGCTGGGCGTCGTCTCTTCGGCGGTGGCGTTGGGCAGCGCGATCGGGCCCGTCATCGGTGGATTCGCCGCCGAGGTGTTCGGACTCCGCTTGGTGTTCCTCGGCGGTGGAGTTCTGCTCCTGCTGTCCCTGCTGCCGGTGGTCCTGATCGTGCGCGAGAGTCCGATGGTGCCGCAGACAGGACCACGCCTGAGCGCCCTCGCCGTCATCAACGCACAGCCGGGACTGCGGCGCGCGCTTTCCGTTCTGATCAGCGCCCAGGGCCTGGTCAGCGCGTGCAGCTCAGCCACCCAGCAGCTCGTGGTGCTGCGGTTGCTCAGCATGGTGTCGAGCGGCGTGTCCGCCGTGAGCGGGATCGGCTTCGGCCTGGCGGGAGTCGCCAGCAGCGCCGCGGCCGTCGGCTATACGCAGGTCACGCGCCGGCTCGGCTATGTGCGCACGGCGGCAATCTCCGCGGGGCTCATGGTGCTCGCGGTGGCCCTGGTCGGCGTGGCGCCATGGGCGTCCGTGGTCGTGGTCGCGGTCGGGCTGAACGGCCTGTTCACCGGGGTGATCATCCCCGCGACCGCGGCCATGATCGGCCTCGAAACCCCGCGCGAGGCACAGAGCACGGTGTTCGGCTTCAACGCCAGCTCGGTCGCATTCGGCTTCTTCCTCGGGCCGCTTATCGGTGGCACGGTCGCGGCGACGTCGAGTGTGGAGGCGGCCCTGTTCGTGATTGCCGGCCTGGCATTGCTCCTGGCGGTTCTGCTGGCGACGAGCGCGCGCGAGCCGGCGCGCGAAGGCGCTTAACAGGCAGGGTTGCCGGCCGGCGCGGGGAGCCGTATTCTGCCGCGCACCGCCACCAACTCCCCAAGGGAGGGTGGGGGCTTGTGGATGGGGGCGATTGGAGCGGTTCTGGATCAGTCTGTGGGCTTGAACGGCGTCAGGTGCTCGAGGTCGGACTCAGCCAGGTTCGCGAACAGTGCCATATCGTCGCTCCGGTCGAGAAACCGCCGCGGCAGCACGACCTCGCTCTTGAACCAGCCCTCGGGCTGCAGCACCACGCCGACGAGCTGAGCGCCGTCGAAAAGCACGTCCTTCACCGTGCCCAGCTTGCGCCCGGAGTGCCCCAGCATCACGTTCTCACCGCCATCGATCTCGAGCTCGTCGGGCCCTTTGTACGCAACCTGCTCGAGCCAGCGCGGCACTTCAGGGCTCGCCGTCAGCGGCCCGGCGCTGTCGGTCAGCACCTCGGTCGTCGATTCGTCCCTCTCCCGGTATCCGATGTAGGGCGGCAGCCGGCGCGCCTCGTCCGCGCTCAGGCTCAGCTCGACCCGATCGTGCCTCACCGCGGTCGCCGCCTCCAGCGGGACGATGAACTCGTCGGCCAGCAGCCACGAGGAGGGCGCGAACCGATGCGCCGAAAATGCGGGATTCTCCCTCACGATCAGCGCGCGCAGCTCGTAATCGGGGCCGACCACGACGTGGACCAGCTTGCCGATGTCCTTGCCGTCGCTGGAGCGCACCTCGGCGCCCAGATGAAAGTCCTCTGCCTTGCGCTCCACCGCCTCCTCACCCACCGTGCCGTCTAGCGTACCGTCCGGTTCGGGAGCGGCGTCCCGAGCACGCGATCCTCTAATGTGGAGCGTCGCCCGCGATGGAAAACCTGACCTCTCCGCCGCCAAACGTCATCGACCTGAGCAAGAAGTACAGCGTGACCGTGCACACTTCGCGCGGCGACTTCGTGATCGCTCTCGTGGACCCGAGCGTGGCGCCGCAGACGGTCAACAACTTCGTCTACCTGGCGCAGAACCACTTCTATGACGGCCTGACCTTTCACCGCGTCGTCGCCGGGTTCGTCGTCCAGGGCGGTGACCCCGCCGGCAACGGGACGGGCGGCCCTGCCTACAAGCTGCCCGACGAGTCCAATCCCTCGAAGTGGCCGCGCGGCACCGCGGGGATGGCCTCCAGCGCCGCCGGAGTCAGCGGCTCGCAGTTTTTCATCACGCTTGGCGACGCGCCGTTTCTGGCCACGAACGGCGTTTACAACCACTTCGGCCAGGTCACCTCAGGCATGGACGTGATCGACAAGATCCAGGCCGGCGACACGATGCGCTCGCTCGACGTCAGCGCCTCGTGAGGAGGACGCTCCTGGCGGTATTCGCGCTCACCGCCTTCGGGGCGGCTGCGTGCGGTTACCCCGACCCCTACGCCAGCAACGCGCCGGTCGCGAACGAGAGCCCGAACCCGTCGGCCTCGCCAAGCGTGTCGCCGGGCGCGGACGACTGCAACGCGGGCACCGGGCTGCCCGCGGTCACGTACCCGGACGGGTTGAAGATCATCGATCTCAAAGTGGGGACCGGCGAAGCCGCGAAGGCCGGGGAGAACGCCGAGGTCCAGTACACGGGCTGGCTCACGAACTGCCACCAGTTCGACTCGAGCCGGTCTCCCGGCCGGACGCCCTTCACGTTCCAGATCGGGCAGTCGCAGGTCATCCCCGGCTGGGACGAGGGCTTCCTCGGGTTGAAGGTCGGAGGCAAGCGCAAGCTCATCATCCCGCCCGACCTCGCCTATGGTCCACAGGGTCAGACGGACCAGCAGACAGGCGCCACGGTCATCCCCGCGAACGCGACCCTGGTCTTCGTGGTCGAGCTGCTGAGCCTCAAACCCGGGCCGAGCCCTTCGCCCTCACCCACGCCGCCGCCAAGCCCGTCGCCGACTCCGTCGCCCTCGAAGTAATCGGGCGCGCGTCAGGTAACTGTCAGCTTGCCTTTCATCCCCGAGGCCTCGTGGCCTTGCTGGGTGCAGTAGATCGTGTAGGTCCCGGCGTCGATCTTGTCGACGGTGAAGACGATCGAGTCGCCCGACGACACGAGCTCGCTCACGGACAGGCGGTTGTTGGAGCTGTCCCTGATCGCCAGGTCGTGCTGAGTGTTACCCGAGTTGACAAGGAAGAAGACCACCTTTCCGTGGGGGACGGTGATGTCCGACGGGTCGAACTTGAACTCGGTCATCGTGACTTTGGTCGAACCCGCGGGCTGGGTCACGTTGTTGCCGCCGCACCCGGCCAGCAACGCGATGGCCACCAGCATGCCTGCAAGCGCTCTTGTCATCTTCCTGCTGTGATCCCCAGGTAGAGAATTCCGAAAAGGAAAATCCATACCACGTCGACGAAGTGCCAGTAGAGGGTGACCGCGCCCGGACCGACGTGGTTGCGCGAAGAGAACTGTCCGCGAGTTGCGCGGTAGAGGATCAGGACCAGCAGGATCAGGCCGCCGAGGACGTGCGCGCCGTGGAATCCCGTCATGAGAAAGAAGGCGCTGGCGAAACTGTTCGCTGTCAGGTTCAAGCCGCGCTGAAAAGCGTTGACGAACTCGTAGACCTGCCCGAGCTCGAAGATCACGCCCAGCAGGATCGTCGCTGTCCAGAGGATGAAGAACTGGCGGCGCCTGTCGTGCGCGAGGCCTTCGAGCCCAAAATGGGCCGTCACTCCGCTCGAGAGCAGCCAGATCGTGTTGAAGAACGGAATCGGCCACCAACTGACGTAATACTCGGGTGTGTTACTCGGTGGGGTCGGCGGCCAGGTGGGATGCGATCCCACGAGGTAGAAGTACGTCGCGAACAGGCTTCCGAAGAACATCACCTCGGAGGCCAGGAAGATGTACATGCCCATCATCCCGGGCTTGATCGCCGGGTACTCCGGCGTCGGCTCGTGCTGGATCGTCGCTACAGCCATCAGTGCTGCCCCTCGCCGTGCGCCGGCGGGGTTTCCGAGGGGTACATCCGGACGTCCTCGACGAGGACCCAACCCACGACGCCATAGAGAAAGATGAGCCCCCCGATCACCGCGAGCACGATCCGCGCCGTGCTCGAGAACGGGATCGCGGCGAGCGCGAGGAACAGCGCCCCGACGCAGATGATGAACGGGAAGTTGCTGTTCGGAAACAGGTGGATCCCGAGCTCGTGCGCGCGGGCGGCGTAGTCGACCTCGGCGACGATCGGCTCGGGCGGTGTCTCGAGGTCGAAGCGCGACGCCTCGACGCGCCTCGGGTCAGCGTCGCGCCAGGCCTTGAACGCGGCCGACGCGACCACGCTCGAGGGCCAGAGCTTGTAGCCGCAGTTGCGGCAGTGGTCGATGAAGCGGGCCGTCAGGAGGCCGCAGCGCGGACACTCGACCGACAGGCTGGGATTGGACACGTCGACATAGCGAGGCTTTCGGGCAACGGCCAC
>VBJE01000036.1:0-2172 GCA_005879675.1 Chloroflexota bacterium | reverse complement strand
AACCCGGTGTCGCCCAACGGCAAGAACATCTACGACACCTACGTCGGGATCTCGATCTTCGCCATCATCGTCTTCCTCGGCGTCGAGGCCGCGCTGCTGTGGGTCGTCCTCCGCTACCGGCGCTCGATCCAGCCGGCGGGCTACGTCCCGCCGCAGGTGCACGGCCACACCGGCCTCGAGATCGCCTGGACCATCCTTCCCCTGATCCTTGTGCTCGGCATCGCGGGCTACAGCTTCGCCGAGCTGCAGCGCGACTTCCAGCCCATCAGCGGCGAGCAGATGCTCGTCGTGGTCAGCGGGCACCAGTTCGGTTGGGACTACGACTACGGCAACGGCGTCGTGGTCAAGCAGGAGGGCAGCCTCTCGACCGAGGTGACGCCGTTCGTCGTCCCCACCCACACCCTGGTCAAGCTCCAGTTCCGCGGCAACGACGTCATCCACTCGTGGTGGGTGCCCGCGATCTCGGGCAAGACGGACGCCGTCCCCGGCTACGACAACTTCTCGTGGCTCAAGATCGACCAGCCCGGCAAGTGGAAGGGCGAGTGCGCCGAGCTGTGCGGCACCGGCCACGCGTCGATGCAGATCGTCGTCCAGGCGATGGACCGATCCGATTTCGATGCCTGGATGGCCAAGCAAAAACAGGCCGCCGCGACGCCCAGCCCATCACCCAGTAAGTAGGATAGGAAGCGGATGGCCACCACAGTCCTTCCGCGGCCCAAGGCCTACGACGACACGTTCTTCAAGCCGATCAGCATCTGGCTGACGACCACCGATCACAAGCTGATCGGGATCATGTACATGGTCACCGCGATGATCAGCTTCGTCATCGGCGGGATCTTCGCGCTGATCATCCGCCTGCAGCTTTCGGCGCCGAATCTCAGGATCGTGGACGACTCGACCTACAACCAGATCATCTCGGCGCACGGCGTGACGATGATCTTCTTCTTCGTCACCATCTTCGTGACCGGGATCGCCAACTACATGGTGCCGATCATGATCGGCGCTCGCGATATGGCCTTTCCCCGGGTCAACCTGCTCGGCTTCTGGCTGGTCCCCGTCTCGATCATCCTTTACTACTGCGGGTTCTTCACCGGCCACGCGCTCGACGCGGGGTGGACGGGGTACGCGCCACTGACGGAGAACGCGTACCAGAACCACAGCCTGGGCGTCGACTTCTGGGCGATGAGCATCATCGTCTGGGCGATCAGCGGCATCATGGCCTCGACGAACTTCCTGACGACCATCATCGCCCTGCGCGCGCCCGGCATGCGCTTCTCGCGCCTCCCACTCTTCGTCTGGGCGCAGATCTCGACCTCGATCCTGCTCCTGGTCGTGGGGGCGCCGCTCGCCGCCGCCATGATCCTGCTCGAGTTCGACCGCCAGGTCGGGACGCAGTTCTTCACCACCGAGGGCCGGCCGGTCCTGTACCAGCACCTCTTCTGGTTCTTCGGCCATCCCGAGGTGTACGTGATGATCCTGCCCGCCTTCGGGATGATCTCCGAGATCGTCCCGGTCTTCGCGCGCAAGCCGATCTTCGGCTACATGTCGATGGTCGCGGCGCTCTTCGGCATCGTGTTCCTGTCCATGACGGTTTGGGCGCACCACATGTTCACGGTGGGCATGAACACCTACGTCGAGGGCTTCTTCATGCTCATGACGATGCTGATCGCGGTCCCGACCGGCATCAAGTTTTTCAACTGGATCGCGACCGCCTGGTGGGGGTCGATCGACTTCACGGTCCCCATCAAGTTCGTGTTCGGCTTCCTCGCGACCTTCCTCATCGGCGGCATCACCGGCATCTACCTCGCGTCAGTCCCCGTGGACACGCAGCTGCACCAGTCGTACTTCGTCGTCGCCCACCTGCACTACGTGCTGTTCGGCGGCAGCGTGTTCGCCATCTTCGCCGGGATCTACTACTGGTTTCCCAAGATCACCGGGCGGTTGCTGAACAAAACCCTCGGCGAGTGGCATTTCTGGACCACGTTCGTGGGCTTCAACGGCACCTTCCTGATCATGCACACGCTCGGTCTGGAAGGCATGCCACGCCGCATCTGGACCTATTCCAACGAGGCATGGGCGCTGACCAACATCATCATCACGATCTCGTCCTTCCTGATCGCCTTCTCGGTACTGCTGTTCCTCATCAACATCGTCCGCAGCTGGAACCACGGC
>VBJE01000332.1:3474-3990 GCA_005879675.1 Chloroflexota bacterium | reverse complement strand
TCGAGGGACCTGGTCCAGCGTTTGGGGCCTTGATGCCCGCCGTTTGCCGGGCGCGGCATTCTGGCATGAATGTGTGCAATGGCGCTCACACGCGCTCCGGAGCTCGACGAGACGCTTGCCGCGGGTTTGCCCCTCCAGGTGCTCGGCCAGACCGGCGGCCGCGGTCCGCTTTCCCGGCTGGTCGTCTTGGGGCGAAGCGATCCCGTAGCCGGGGTCGCCCTCGCGGGCGTCCTGGCCGGCACGCTGCGAATTCCCCGCGCAATCGCGACGAGCTTCCGAACCGCCACGCGCGGCCGCAATCTTTACGTTCTCGACGATGCCGGCTCAGAGCGCTTCCTGGTGTCGCCGGGCATCATGGGCCAGGTGGTCGTCTCTGCGGGCTCATGGCCGTTAGTCCTGCCGGTCTTGGGGCCGAAGGCCGAGGCGCTCGCCATCGGTGACAGAGCTCGTCTGCAGGCTGACCTCGATCTGTTTTGCGCGGTCATCGACGTGGCGGCGGGAGGGGTCGACCTGGAG
>VBJE01000332.1:0-3463 GCA_005879675.1 Chloroflexota bacterium | reverse complement strand
GGCGATCGTCGAGCGCGCGCGGCCGCGGGGGCCGGGCCGGATCTACGAACCGCCGGTCGCCGCGGCTGAGGAAGACGCCATCACCTTCGCCGACATCGGTGGCCAGGACGACGCCAGGGCGGAGCTCGAGATGATCAGCCTCGCCGTTCGCGATCCCGCGGCGTTCACTGCCTGGGGATCGCGGCCACCGCGCGGCGTTCTGCTTTACGGACCTCCGGGAACGGGCAAGACGATGCTGGCGCGCGCGCTCGCGCGCGAGTCGCGTGCTCGTTTCATACACGTACGCGCGACCGACATAGTCAGCAAGTGGTACGGCGAAGCGGAGCGGAAGATGCAGCAGGCATTCGATTGGGCGCGCCGCGACCGTCCGGCGGTGGTGTTCTTCGATGAGCTCGACGCGATTGCCCGCTCCCGTGATGACGCCCATGAGGCGACTCACCGGGTCGTAAGCACGTTTCTGGAGAACCTCGATGGCCTCGAGGCCGTCGAAGGCGTGATCGTCCTCGCGGCGACGAACCGGCCAGAAGCCGTCGTCGAAGCACTCACTCGTCCCGGCCGCTTCGACCGTCTCGTGGAAGTCCCGCTGCCTTCGGCTTCGGGCCGGCGCAGGATCTTCGAGATCCATATGGCGAAGGCTGAGAGCAGGGCCCGCCGTCAACTGTTCGAGCAACCGACAGACGCTGACTGGCAGGCGCTGACCGCCGCAACGGCGGGCTTCAGCGGTGCAGACATCGCCGAGTGCGTTCGGCGAGTCCTCGAGGTACGCGTGCGTTCCGGCGCCACGTCTGGCGTCATCTCGACTGAGGAGCTCATCCGAAGCGGCGACGGCATCGGCCGCCCGTTTTAGCGCGGCTGACGGGCACGGCGCAGCGCCGAAACGTTTCCTGAGCCACATCGCGATGTTGGAAGTCGATCACAAGGGCAACCGCGCGACGTGGGGCGAGCACGTTAGTAGTGAGGAACATGCGGCAGCATCCTGAGCAGCGTGTTGACCGCACAGGCGCGAGTAGTGACGCTCAAGCTCGTGCCCCGCTAAGGCAATGAGCACGATTCTGATTACCGGATCGTCCGCCGGCCTGGGCCTCCTGGCGGCGAAGGGACTGCTCGCGGAGGGACATGAGGTGGTTCTGCACGCGCGCAACAAGGAGCGGGCGGATGATGCGTGGGCCGCAGCGCCGAATGCGTCGGCTGTGGTGATCGGCGATCTGTCCAGCATCGCCCAGACACGTGACGTGGCCGATCAGGCCAATCGCCTTGGTCCCTTCGATGCGGTAATCCACAACGCGGCCGTGGGCGATCGCGAGCGCCGCGTCGAGACGGTTGACGGCCTTGAGCACATTTTCGCCATCAACGTCCTCGCGCCGTACCTCCTGACCGCGCTGATCGAGCCACCTCAGCGCCTCGTTTACCTAAGCTCCGGGATGCACCTGGGCGGCGATCCGGATTTCTCCGATCTGCAGTGGACGCGCAGGCGCTGGGACGGCTCCCGGGCCTACTCCGATTCCAAGCTGTTCGACACAATGCTCGCTTTCGCCGTCGCGCGCATATGGCCAGCGGTGCAGTCCAATGCCGTCGATCCAGGCTGGGTGCCGACCAGGATGGGCGGCCGAGGCGCTCCCGATGATCTCGAGCTCGGAGCCGAGACACAGGTCTGGCTGGCGACGAGCCAGGACGCCACCGCGATGGTGACCGGCGCTTACTTTCATCACAAGCGGAAGCGCCAAGCGCATCCAGCCGCCCGCAATATCGCGGCGCAGGAGCGACTGTTTGGCGCCTGTGAGGTAATCACAGGAACCCCAATGCCACAAGCGTCGGCCGAGAACGGCACAACATACAAATGAGAGGACGCGCGCGAAGGGCCAGCGTCCCTTTGGATCGGGCGAGCCCGCAAATCGACGACAACTGGACGGTCTATGTTCGCCGGCAAAACTCTTCAATCAGGGGGACGACAACATCCGGCGCATCCTCCTGGATGAAATGACCGGCTTGCGGCACCTCGTGCACGGTGCCCATGGGAAAGAATGCGCGGAAGCCGGCAATGGCCACGTGCGGCCAGATCGCATGATCCTGCATTCCCTCGATCATCATCGCGGGGACACCTGACTGGCCAAGCTTGAACAAGCCAGGAAGGGCGCCGGCCAGCGTGTCGCGAATCCGCTCAAGATGCAGACCCTCGAGTGGAAAGGCGATCGCCCCTCGGCACTCCTCGAACGACGGGAATGCGGCGGCGTACGCGCGCAGCCAAGTATCCGTCACGACATCGCGGCGCTGCAGGCCCAGGGTCATCATGATTCCGCCGACGAGGTACCTGAGGTTGCCGAGCACCGCCTCCAGCTGACCCGAATCCTCCATCGTTTTGATGGCCGCGAACCAAGGCGTCAGTCGCTCCTCGCGCACATTGCGATCCGTCCCGAAGATCGTATTCATGGCCACGAAGCGTTTCATCCGGTCCGGGTACCTCGATGCGACGACAGCGCCCATCGGTCCGCCCCAGTCCTGCATCACGAGCGTGATGTCACGCAGGTCGAGCTCGTCGATCAGGGCGCTCAGATTCCGGGGGTGGCGGTCCAGGGTGTAGTCGGCGGTGGCGGTGTCGGGGGCAATGATTCGGAAATGCCGGGATAGAACGGGGATGAAGTTCCGATAGAGGTAGGCCCAAGTCGGCTCACCGTGGATCAGGACGATGGGCTCACCGGCGCCCTCGTCCACGTAGTGCATGCGGAAGCCGGGTCTGGTCGTGAAATGGGCCGGGAACAGGAAGGTGCCGTCGAAGGTCTCCTCAGCGGCGATACCACCCATGAGTAGATGCACAGCCTATCGCCGTCGGCACGTCCTAGCCTTCGGAGATAGCAACGAGCATCCCTGCCAGCACGTGACAGATCTGATCAACGATTGCCTGTCGGACGTCGAGGCTCGCATCGCAGAGTCGAAGGCCTTGGCTGTCATCGACCGACTGCACGGATGACTGCGGACGTAGGCGAACTCAGGCGGACGTCTGTGGACGACTCCCCGCGATTTTGAGCACTCAGGAGGGGGACGACACGCTGATTCCAAGGTTGCGCGCAGCGCCGCCGAGGCGTTGATCGTAGGTCACGAGCACCCCAAGATCGGATCCGATGGTCAGGGCTGCCCCGAGATGAACCGCATCCAGCGATCGCATCTCGCGCGGCTCCAGCTCAGAGGCCCTGTCGAGCAGCGGCTCGTCGAGGCGGATGAGGCTCATGGTGCCCAGGAGGCGGCGGGCAGCCCCGACTTGTGAGTCATAGCCGGCCCGCCGCAAAGCTCTGACCGCTTCTGTGCGCAAGAGAACTGCCGACGTGCGCTCGGGCCACCGCACAAGAAATCGTCGCAGTGCAGTGGACTCACGCTCCTTCACGATCAACTTCAGGAATGCGGAGGTGTCGAGGTAAGCTGCCTTACCGTTCATCGGCCCGCAGCTCGGCCAGGGCGCGAGATGGGCTCT
>VBJE01000330.1 GCA_005879675.1 Chloroflexota bacterium | reverse complement strand
GAGGTGGGCGAGGTGATGGTGCGTGCTCCGGATCCCACGATGCTGCTCGAGTACTGGAACCGGCCCGACGCGACCCGTGCCAAGTTCCTGGGCTCGTGGCTCCGCACGGGGGATTTGGCGCGGGTGGACGATGAGGGCTATTTCTGGTTCGAGGCGCGGATCGACGACGTGATCAAGTCGGCCGGCTACCGGATCGGCCCGGATGAGATCGAGGAAAGCCTTCTCAAGCATGAGGCGGTCGCCAACACCGCGGTGGTCGGGGCGCCGGACCCCGTGCGAGGTCAGGTCGTCAAGGCGTATGTCCAGCTGAGGCCGGGATACATTCCGTCCGCCAAGCTCGAGGCTCGACTCAGGATGCACGTCAAGGAGCACCTGGCCGCCTACCAGTACCCCAGGCTCATCGAGTTCGTCGAATCGCTCCCCCTGACGGCCAACGGCAAGGTCGATCGCGGCTCGCTGCGGCGCCGGGCGGCCGGCGCGGTGAGCGAAGGTTCCGGCAAGAACGCAGGCGCCCCGGCGCAATAGGAGGAGGCACATGCTGGTCCAGTACGAGCAGCCCAAACCACAGGTCGCGCTGATCCGGCTCAACCGGCCGGACAAGATGAACGCCTTCTCCACCGCGCTCGAGCGCGACCTGCTGACGGCGCTGCAGCGCGCGTGCGCCGACGAGGAGGTCCGCGTCGTCGTCTTCGCCGGCGGCGGCCGAGCCTTCTCGGGTGGGTGGGACCTTGCCGAGAGCGACCTGACCGACCCTGAGCACCATCCGCTGTCCGGCAGGGCGGGGCGGCACACGTGGCTCGAGGTCGTGCGGACTCTCCGGCGGCCCGACAAGGTGTTCATCGCCGCGGTTCACGGATGGGCCGCCGGACAGGGCGTCGAGCTCTGCGTGCTGAGTGACCTGGTCGTATGCGACGAGACGGCCAGGTTCTATTTCGCCGAGACTCGCGTGGGTTTCGCGATGACCTCGGGAACGGCGAAGATGCTGCCGCTTCTGGTCGGCATGGCAAACGCACGCAGGCTCGCCCTGCTGGCCCAGACGATCGATGGCCGCGAGGCGCATCGCATCGGACTCGTGGTGGAGGTCACCCCCGAAGGTGAGCACGAGGCGGCGGCCCTTCGGCTCGCGGACGAGGCGCTGAAGGGGGCGCCGCTGGCGATCGCGGCCCAGAAGTCACTGCTGGATGCCGGGCTCGCCATGCCGCTGGAGGCACTGCAGGACTTCGAGGTCCAGGTCAGCTTCCGGCTGACACACACCGAAGACCACCACGAAGCGAAGCGCGCGTTCGCGGCCAAGCGCCCGCCGGCCTTCAAGGGCAGGTAGTCGACGTGAGCATCGTCGACTTCCGGAAACGCCGAACGCCCGCTCAGTCGACCGGGAACGTCACCCCCTGGGCAAGCGGCAGCTCATCCCCGTAGTTGATCGTGCACGTCTGCCTGCGCATGTAGCCCTTCCAGGCATCGGAGCCTGCCTGACGGCCTCCACCGGTGGCTTTCTCGCCGCCGAACGCACCGCCGATCT
>VBJE01000329.1 GCA_005879675.1 Chloroflexota bacterium | reverse complement strand
AGCCGATGATTGGGCCGCAGGAGGGTCGATGAGCCCCGGACCCAGGCCAGGGACTTCACAAATCGTCAAAGGCTTAGTCCCCAAGACTAGGCCAAAGATTTGTCGCCAAGGCGGCTAGATCCCCCGGAACTAGTGGTCGCCGCCTGACATAAGAGTCCAGCGTGGGATTCCCTTTTGCCGACGCGCATGCGAGTCTGCGGCATGCGCACAGGAATATCCTTCACAGTTTCGCCGTCCGATCGCCGCCGCCTGGCGGCGGTGATCGGGGACCGCAACAGTCCGCAAAAGCATGTCTGGCGCGCCGAGATCATTCTGTTGAGCGCCGATGGCATCGGCACGGTCGAGATCATGCGACGGACGGGCAAGGCCAAGACCTGCGTCTGGCGCTGGCAGGAGCGCTTCGCCGAGCAAGGCTTTAAGGGGCTGCTGCGTGACAAGACGCGGCCCTCGCGCATTGCGCCTCTCGGGCCGGAGGTCGCCGAGCGCGTGGTCGCGCTGACGCTTGAAGACCCGCTGGGCGAGACGACGCACTGGACCGCCGACATGATGGCCGAAGCGGCCGGCATCAGCGCCAGCGCGGTCAGGCGCATCTGGAAGGCGCACGGCCTTCAGCCGCACCGATGGCGGCAGTTCAAGCTCTCCAACGATCCGCAGTTCGTCGACAAGCTCAAGGACGTCGTCGGCCTCTATGTCGATCCGCCCCACGCCATCGTTCTGTCGGTTGACGAGAAGAGCCAGATCCAGGCGCTCGATCGCACCCAGCCCGGCCTGCCGATGAAGAAGGGAAGGCTCGGCACGATGACCCACGACTACAAGCGGCATGGCACGACCACCCTGTTTGCCGCCCTTAACGTACTGGACGGCACCGTCATCGGCAGGAATATGCAGCGGCACAGGCATCAGGAGTTCATCCGCTTTCTCAATGCCATCGACGCCGAAGTGCCGGCCAGCAAGGTCGTCCATGTCATCCTCGACAACTATGCCGCTCATAAGCACCCCAAGGTCCGGCAATGGCTCGAGCGCCACGAGCGCTTCACCTTCCACTTCACGCCGACCTCATGCTCGTGGCTCAATGCGGTCGAAGGGTTCTTCGCCAGGCTGTCGAAGCGCCGCCTCAAACGTGGCGTCTTCCATTCGGTGGTCGACCTCCAGGCCGCCATCAACCGCTTCCTCGCCGAACATAATCAGCAGCCCAAGCCCTTCACATGGACCGCGGACCCAGACACAATCATCGCCGCTGTCAAACGCGGGCACCAAGCGTTAGATTCCATCCACTAGCACTACTTTGGCAGGTTGAAGGAACCGTCTGGAATCGTTGTTGATTCCCGTGTCAGTATGGGCTGACGGGGCTAACCGGCGATGGTGGTGGACGCGAACTGGCGGAGCGATCTGGAGCGATGGCTTGAGCCGTTTCTGGCGGGGCTTTCGCATCCAGCGCGACGCAGGATGTGTCCTCTCTATATTGCGGGTTTGATTGGGCCGGGTGACCGTAAGAGCGTCCAGCCGATGGCGGCGCGGGCGGGCGATGTCGGCTATGATCAGCTTCATCATTTCGTCGCCGCCGGGGTTTGGGACAGCGTTCCGCTTGAGGCTGCCCTACTGAAGGAGGCAGATCGCCTGGTTGGTGATGAGGCGGGTTTCCTCGTGATCGATGACACCGCGTTGCCGAAGAAAGGACGTCACTCGGTTGGCGTCGCGCCACAATATGCGTCCTCACTGGGCAAGACCGCCAACTGTCAGTCGCTAGTCTCGGTGACGCTGGCATCGCGCGAGGTGCCGGTGATGGTGGGTCTGCGGCTATTCCTGCCCGAGACCTGGACGGATGATCCCGAGCGCATGGCGCGAGCTCGCGTCCCGCAGGATCGACAGGTCGCTCTGACCAAGCCGGAGATTGCGATCGAAGAGATCGACCGTGTCATTGCCTCTGGCGCGCGTTTCGGCTGCGTGCTTGCCGATTCAGGATACGGCTCCAGCGGGCCTTTCCGTCAGGCTTTGAGCGAGCGCGGTCTGCTGTGGGCGGTGGGGCTGTCGCGACGCCAGAACGTCTATCCGGCCGACGTTGCCCTGATCTTTCCCGTCGCGAAAACCGGAAAGCGCCGCAAGTACCACATACCTGACAAGCCCCCGACTTCCGCCGAGGCGATGTTGGCCGATGCGAAATGGCAAAAGGTGAGCTGGCGGCGGGGCACCAAAGGTCGGCTGACATGTCTCTTCGCGGCCTGCCGTGTCCGGGTGGCGGATGGCCACAAGCACCGGATGCTGGATAATCGTATGCAATGCATGCCTGGCGACGAGGTCTGGCTCGTCGGCGAGCGGCGATCGACCGGAGAGCAAAAATACTATGTGTCGAACCTGCCGGCCGATGCCACCATCAAGATGCTCGCCGCCACGATCAAAGCCAGATGGGTCTGTGAACAGGCGCACCAGCAGCTCAAGGAGGAGCTTGGACTCGACCACTTCGAAGGCAGATCCTGGACGGGATTACATCGACATGCCTTGATGACGATGATCGCTTACGCCTTCCTCCAATCCCGCCGCCTCAAAGCAGCGGGACGGAAAAAAAAGAATCTCGGGACCGCCGCCACAACCGAGCATGCCGGCCGTCAGGCAAGCGATTCTCGAC
>VBJE01000328.1 GCA_005879675.1 Chloroflexota bacterium | reverse complement strand
GAGCCACACGTTGGTGGCGAGGAAGGCTCCGCCTATGCGCAGCACCACGCGGCCCGCGTGGTCGGGGCGCGGAAACTCGGTCCGGTACCAGACCGACTGGCGGCCTTCGCGGGCGGCGAGCTGGCGCGGCACTTCGATTGGCTTCCATCCGCTGCCGCGGCCGCTTGGCAGCCGCTCCGCCTCGCCTTCGCCGAGCGGCATCCAGATCGCCTCCCAGCCGGTCAGCTCGCGCCGCCCCGGGGCTCGCTGCGCGAGGGGCATGAAGAGCGAATCACCCATCTGACGTGCGCCCCGCGCGCGCCCGGCGCGCGTACGCCCCGTCGGCCGTGGAGCAGAAGAGGACCGGGCGAGCCATGGCTTTCTCGAACGCCGCCGTTCCAGTCCGCTGGACGAGGGCGAGGATGCTGCCGCCGAAACCCGCGCCCATGACACGGGCGCCGTAGCAGCCGGCCGTGGACCATGCCTGCTCGACGATGGCGTCGACGTTTGCGGTCGAGACCTCGAAGTCGTCGCGAAGGCTGATGTGCGACTGCTTCAGCAGCGCGCCCATGCGGTCGAAGTCACGGGCCCGCAGCGCTGCGACGAAGGCATGGACTCGTGCGATCTCCGAGTCGACGTGCCGGCGCCGCTTCGGGTCGCCCGACTCCGCCTCGCGGCGGCGCTGGTTGTAGGGCGTGTCGGCGAGCGAGCGATGCTCGCCCGAATCGATCACCGCGATCGCGACCTCGTCCGGGAATGGCACCACCTGGTACTCAAGGGTCGCGCAATCGAGGAGGATCGCGCCACCACGCCGTCCGAGCGCCGACGCGAACTGGTCCATGATCCCCACCTGGACGCCGGTCGCCTTCTGCTCCGCGCGCTGGCACGCGAGCGCCGCCTGCTTTCCCTCCAGGTCGGGCCGCAGGCCGGCCGCGACCGCCACCAGCAACGCGGCCGAGGAGCTGATGCCCGCGTTGGGCGGCACCCGCGACGTCACGCTGACCGCCTGCGGCTCGACACCCAGCTCCTCGCCGACCGCGCGCACGTAGGCGAGCCCTCCGTGGACGTCGCTGGTGATCGACCACTCGCCGGCCGAGTGTCCCGAAGCCTCGGTGAAACGGTCGACCGCGGCGGGCAGGACGACCCCACCGAGGTAGTCGACGAGGGCACGAAGCTCCGCGGCCGTTTCCTCGGCGCGCGCGTCGAGGATGAACGCGCCGGCCCCCAGCTCGGAGCCGGCCAGGTACTTGAGCTTGTCGCGCGTGCGATTCGGCGGGTAGAACTCGACGTGAAAGTGATGGTGCCCATGGCCGCGTCCCGGTGGCCGCTGGTGCATCGCCATCACATAAGGAAGAGGCTTGCCGAAGAGGCGGTCGTACTTCTGCAGCAGGCCCTTCAGGGTTAGCGCGAACGATTCGTCGTCCTGCTCGTCCAGGTCGGGCAGACCGCCCCGGTGCTCGATCGGCGCCAGGTGCACCTCGTAGGGCCAGCGTGCGAACTCGGGCACGAAAGCGAGCCACCGCTCATCGCCGATGACCGTGCGCGGGCCGCCCTTCTCGCGGGCGATCACGTCGCAGTACAGGCAGCGGCCGGTCTTCCTTCTATGGCGCGCCCCCGCCGCGAGCTCGCGCTGGAGCACCGGCGGCACGAAGGGGTAGGCGTAGATCTGGCCGTGCGGGTGACTGAGCGTGACTCCTATCTCCTCGCCGCGGTTCTCGAAGACGTAGACGTACTTGACGTTGGGCAGGCGGCTCAGCTCCCGGGTGCGGTCGCGCCACACCTCGATCAGGTCGCGGATGTGGTCGACGGTCTGCTCTCCGAGCGAGGAGTCGTGGTCGGGCGTGTAGCAGACGACCTCGGCGCGACCCTGGTCGCCGGTGTAGGAGGGAAAACGGTTCTCGAAGACGACGATGTGGTAGTCGGGCTCGGGGATCTCGGTCTCGGGCTGCCCTGGGCGGGTTGGGCACAACGGGCAGTGCTCGGCCGGGGGGTGATAGGTGCGGTCCTGGCGCCAGGGCGCGACCGTCACCCACTCTTCGAGCAGGGGATTCCAGCGAAGCTCGCTCAAGGCTTCTCGTAATAGATGAGATACCGGCCGTCAGGCTTCTGAACGGTGCGTTTCTTCAGTGGCTTAGTTTTCGAGGGCACGTTTCACCGCTTCGGCTGGAAGCCGGCGCGCGAGCGCGATCTCGCTGAGCGTGCCCCATCCGCCTCCGATCGCGATCACGCTCTCCGCCGCCATCACGTTCAGGAGATTGCGGGCCTGACCGAGCCCCGTGGGCAGGGAGATTGTCAGGTGAGGGTTCGCGCCCTCGCGGTTTTCCTCAGGAAGGATTCCCACCACGGTTCCACCTTCGCCTGCGGCGCCCTCGCTCGCCGCCCCGGACACGCCCGCGTAGCCGCCATTGATGACGATGGCTCCGTGCCGCGCGAGGAGCTTGCCCACCTCACGCGCCGCGTCGAGCTGCGAAGGGGTGGCCTCGGAAGCTCCGCACACGGCGACGTATCGGGGAGGCATCGGGCCACAGTTTATTCGCGTACTATTTCCTGCGAAGTTCAACGCCCGTGGGGCAAGGAGGTGAGGCGAAGCTTGGATATACCGAGTCGTGGTGCCAGCCGCCTCGTTTGCCAGCTAGGAGTTCGGGAGGTCGAAACCCTCTAGGGCTTCTGATCCGCTACCCGACTTCTGGAGTCGGAGGCGGTAGCACTGCGAACGTAGACACGTGAGGGTCGGCACAGCGCCGACCCTCAGTTTTTTTGCGCGGCTAGGATTTCGATTGTGGTCAAGGATTTCTCGGCGCAGATGAACGCGATCCCCGAGGGATGGGTCCAGGCGATGGCCATGACCATCACCCTGGCCACCAAGGACGAGGTCCGCGCCGAGCTCACGATCGGACAGCAGCACCTCCAGGGTTACGGGATCGTGCACGGCGGCGTGCATTGCGGAGTGATCGAGACCCTGTCCTCCATGGGCGCGTACCTGTTCGCGCGCGAGAGCGGAAAGCACGTTGTCGGCCTCGAGAACAACACGAGCTTCATCCGCGCCGTGCGCGCCGGCGCGAAGCTGCATGCGGTCGCGACACCCATCACCCGCGGACGGCAGACCCAGGTGTGGCAGGCGCAGGTCCTCGACGAAAAGGACCGGCTCGTGGCCACAGGGCGCGTGAGGTTGCTATCCCTGGAGCCGGATCAGTCGCTCGCCGGCGAGCAGGTGAAAGGCGCGCTCAGCGACCGCTGACGTAACCGAAGATGATCTCGTCGATCAGGCGCTCGACCGGCGCCAGGTCGTCGGTGAAGACCTGGCCGTGATACGGCGACACGCGTAGCCGCCCCTCGTCGACGACGCTTCGGGCGACAGTCTCCGCCACCGGGGCGCGCACCAGGCCCAGGTTGTGGATCACGTCCTCTATCGTCACCGGCTCGGTCGTGCCGTAGACGAGCGTGTTGTTGAACGCGGGCACGTCGACGAGGAAAACGCTCGGGTAGACCGCGGCCATCGTGCTCGCGATCGCGTCGACCAACCTGTAGTCGGTCGCGGTGCGGCCGGCGTTCACCACGGCCACGCCCCCCGGCCGCAGGTGGTCGCGCACCTCGCTGAAGAACTCGCGCGTGGTGAGGTGAAAGGGGATGTACGGCTGGCGGTAGGCGTCCATCACGATCACGTCGTACTTCGAGCTCGTCGTGTCGATCCAGTAGCGCGCATCGGCCACCACCGGGTGCACGTTCGGCTCATCGAGGTGGAAATAGCGATGGGCGACGTCGACGATGTCCGGGTCGATCTCCACGCCCGTGATCTGGACATCGTTGCCGAAGGCCGCCGTGTACTGCCGTGCCGATGTGCCGCCCGCGAGCCCGAGGATCGCGACGTCCCGCGGCCGGCTCTCGGCGTCGCTCGCGGGTCGGAACGAGCTGGCGATGACCATGTAGTCCCACGGGCCACCGGTCAGCAGGCTGCTCGTGTCGTAGATCGAGTGGATGGCCTGGCCCTCGTTGAGGATCAGCTCGGTCTTCGTCCCCTCGCGCACGACCTGGATGTAGCCGTACGCCGACTCCTTCTCGTACACGAGCTGCCCCACCTGCGGGGGCTTGATGCCCGAGGGCAGAAAGACCCACGCCAGGATCACCGCCGCTGCAAACGCGGCGTAGAAACGGCGTCGCGGCCAGGGCCACAGGCCCAGCGCCGACACCGCCACCAGCACCAACCCGAATCCCTCGAGCGTCGGCCGGGTGCCGAAGCTGGGGATGAACCAGAACACCGGCAGAAAGGTCCCAAGGATGCTGCCGGCGGTCGAGAGCGCGTAGACGCGGCCTGCGGTGTTGCCTCCGGTCTCGACGTCGCGAAGGAGCAAGCGGATCGCGAACGGGCTGACGCAACCGAGGAGGACCACCGGCGCCGCGAAGAGCACCACGACCGCGACCAGCGTGCCGGCGACCAGCCCGACGCTCAGCTCCTTGAAACCCTGCTGGGAGAGGAGAAGGATCGGGTAGCTGACCAGCGGGATGATGCCGATCCAAAGCCCCGCCCACGCTGTGATCTGGTACAGGACCTCCTCGCGCGGATAGCGGTCGGCGAGCCGGCCGCCGATCACGTAGCCCGCTGACAGATAGACAAGGACGAGGCCGATGAGGACGCCCCAGACGTAGAGGCTGGTACCGAAGTAAGGGGCGAGCAGGCGCGAGGCGCCGAACTCGATGCCCAGCGAGGCCATGCCCGAGATGAACACCAGGGGCAGGAGC
>VBJE01000327.1 GCA_005879675.1 Chloroflexota bacterium | reverse complement strand
AACTTTTCGCCGTTGATCTCGGCCGTGACGATCGGGTTGGCCTGGAGGTTGTGGAACCAGGAGGGGTTGGTCGGAGCGCCGCCCTTGGAGGCGACGACCACGTACCGGCCGTCGTCGCGCGTGTAGACAAGAGGGTTCTCGCGGATCTCGCCCGACTTGGCCCCCTTGGTGGTCAGGATGATCATGTCGCGGCCGTAGAACGGCCCGCCAGAGGGCTTGCCGCCATTGGCGCGCAGGTCCTTGATCAGGTTGGTGTTGAAGTCTCGAAAGCTGCTGCTCATGACACTTTCATACCCCGGATGGCGTCCGGCTATTCGGTCTTGACCTGGTCGCAGCGGAAGCTGCCCTTGACGTGCTCGCCGCCGCTGAGCTCGGCGTCGACGCTGCCCGACCTCTCCTCCCTGTCGATGGTGAGGGTCCCGGCGCCGGTGGTCGAGGAGCCGACGTAGTCGCCGATCTGGAGCCTCAGGTTGCTTCCGCTGTCGAGGATGCTGCCGACGGGGTAGTCGCCGGGGCCTTTGTATCCGCTGTTGACCTGGATGTTGAAGGTGAGCTGCTTGCCGCTCAGCGTCCCGGTGAGGAGGTAATTGAGCTGGGTGGAGGCGGTGAAGATCTCGCACCCGGTCTTGGCGGTGGTAAGGGTGCCGGCAGCGGGACCGGTGAAGACGAGGTTCTGGCCGCCTCCGCTTGGAGCCGCGGTTGAGCCACCGCACTGCCCGCAGGCTGCTAGCCCCAAGCCGGCGGCCAGGACGATTGCTGCCGCTCGGTGGCTCGGCATTGGCGAAGACACGATAACCGTCGACATCCTGCGTCGGGCGTCGTACGCTGCGGCCATGGAGGCGTGGTACCTGCCGATCGCGCTGACCGTGCTCACGCTTTCGTGCTTTGTGATGGGCCTGATCGGGGCCGATTCGAGACCGGGTTTTGGCAACGGCCGGACCGACGTCAAGGACCGCTGGTTCGTCCACTCCAAGGACGACTACCGCTAGAGCCGTCGCGACTCTTGCGACCCTCGACTGTGCCGCCAGTTGGCTATCGAGGGTCCGTGAAAGCTAACGGGCAGCACACTCGCCGAAAAGGGAGTCACTGCTGTCGCGTGATCCGCAGCTGCGCGAGCCCGTCGTCGACAGCCTTGCGCGCGATGTCGGCCGCCTGCTGTGCGGTGATGCCTGAGCTCTGGCCGGCGACCGCGAAGTAGTTGCTCAGGCTGGCCGGCAGCGCCGAGACGGCTGCGCCCGTCGGCGCGCCGCTGATGCTCGAGGTGTCGAGGATGGCATCAGGCACCCACTGGCCGGACGTCGCATGCCACCAGACGTAATCAGGCCCAGCGCCGGCCCCGCCGCCGCGGTCTGACGACTGCACGGCCGAGTCGGTGAAACGATAGCCGTCGACGCCGATCGTCGCGTCTTTCGCCACAGCCCCGACCTTGTGCGCGTTGGCCGACGGGTCGACGTATGACGAGCCGGCCGCAAAGACTTTCACGGTGCCGGTTTTCGCAACGAACGGTGCTACATAGAGCATGTCTTCGTCTCCTGTTGATGGTGGTGGTGCCGGCGGCGTCACAGCCGCGGCCAGGCGCACGATGCGATCAATGTCGAGCGTGCCTGGGCAGCTGGTCGGCAGCACTGAGACTTCGCTGTGCTTGCGAATGTGCTGACGGTCGATCGGGATCCCATAGCGCTGGCAGATCTCGCGCACGAGCTGGCCGCTGCAGACGTAGAGCCCATCGGATCGCGGCGAAAATGGCCGGCCATCATCACAGTGCTCGACACCGACCGTGTTGACGTTGGCGAGTGGATTCCCGGCGTCTGGG
>VBJE01000331.1 GCA_005879675.1 Chloroflexota bacterium | reverse complement strand
GGGATCTCCAGGCCAGCTCGAACGCCTGGCGGACGGTGCCCGCGCCTTTCTGGAGGGCGGTCCGCGCGACCTCCTCAGCGTCCGCGCGGCTGTGGGCGAAACCGACGGCGAGCTGGAACGAGCCCGCGCGCACGCCGATCTCCGCCCCGACCGACGCGTTGCCGGGTCCGGCGCGGTCGTAGCTGTACGTGAATTTGCCGTCCGCGTCGCTGAGGTCGATGTGGACGTCCGAACTGCGGAAGTAGCCCGTGGTGGCACGGCTGAAGGGGCCGACAATGCAGATCCAGACGTCCTGCTGCTGCAAGAGCAGCGCCGGCGGGTGCGTATCGATGACGCTGGAGAAGTTGCCATCCGTGAACGGCTGCCAGTGCGCGGACGCCTGCATGTACAGCCGCAGGTCGGGCAGCTCGGGCGTGAAGGTCGCGGCGATCAGGAGCGCGTTCTCGGCAGGGTCGGAGAAGAACTCCTTGGTCAGTCGGTATTCGTGATGCGTCGTCTCGACACGAAAGGCAGGCACGCCGGGGGCGAGCCAGCTGATCGAATGCTGGCCGTCGGCGGCGTCATCGACCGGCGGCGCGCCACCCGCGGAGACGAAGAAGCGAAGCTCGTGGAGCGCGACGCGATCGAGGAAAGGAAAGAAAACCTCGCTGAGGTTGCCGTCCGCGAGCGTGTACCAGAGCTTGCTCCTGGGGCCGGGCGCCGCCCCGAACGCCATCTTGCGTCCAGGCCCCCACATCGGAGGCGCGCCTGGTCCGCCGGGGGCTTCCATCGGGTGCTAAGTATGGAGAGCGGTTGGGGTAGATAGAATCGAGCGACGGCCCCGCCTTGTCGGGGAGGTGGCTGAGTGGCCGAAAGCACCCGCCTGCTAAGCGGGTAGGGGGTGTAAAGCTCCCTCGAGGGTTCGAATCCCTCCCTTCCCGCCATCTGCCCCCGACCACGCTCCCACCTGGATCGGGTCAACCACCCACAGAGCAGGGCTGGCGGTAGTGCGATAGAGCCCTGGTCCAGACCTCTCGATTCCTTCGAGTACTGACACTGCTCGCTCTGGTAACCATCCAAGGCTGTGGCTTGCGGCGATGAGCCGCGCTCCGACGTTGACCGTCGCATCGTCCATGACAGCGGTGATCCCGTCTCGTCCAGCTTGCTCGAGGCGCAACTGCTTGAAGATGGCGTGGAGTCGATTGAAAAGTGGATTTGCCTTCTTGGCATCGCTTTGCATGACATCCCAAGCGATAGCCGTGGAGCGATACTCTTCGATCAGGTCGTGCGTCGATTGCGACATCGGACTGGTGGTGCCTTGTGCAAGCCTAGCCTTCGGCGTCTGCTGCATCCAGTGGCATCTGCCGGTAAGGGATCACGGGATCACGACGTAGCTCGCCCTAATCATCTGGGCTGCTGACAGCTCCAGGCGGCTCTGGATGACGGAACGAATCGCTCCCTTCCCGCCATTCCGAAGGACGCGCAGCCGCGACTGTGCACTCTGTTCGGTATCCGGAGCGTCCGATACCTAACAGACCGCACATCCGGCGATTGAGGTCACCTGCCCCCGACCACGTTCCCACTCGGATTGGGTCAACCACCCACAGGGCAGGGCTGACTTAACAGAAGGAGATGAACCGTAAGGTCGGCCTCGGACTCCGTCTGAGGCTGCTGGCGGCCGCCGCCGCCGTCCTGCCCACGGTCATGATCGGAGCGCAGCCAGTCGCGGCCGCGCCCGGCGACGTCGTCGCCGACATCATCGTGCCCGAGGTTTATGTGGACGCGTCCTATGGCATCGCCAAGGCCGTGGCCTACGACGGGCACAACCTCTACTACGCGGAATTCGGAGGGTCCACCCTGCACCGGATCGACATGCCGCCGCCCGGTGGCCCGAATCAGGTGACCGGGCACACCGACATTCCGATCATCGGCGCGCTCGGCGGAATCATGACCATTGCCTATGACGTGGGTCGCGACAAGTTCTGGGCGGTCAGCACTGATGGCACGGTCATCTACCTGATCGACAAGATGGGGTTGGCGCTGCGCCAGTTCGCGATCGACCAATCGACTCTCCCTGGGACGTGCGGGCAAACGAGATGCGAGCAGGAAGTCAAGATCGCCTACGACCGCACCGACGACACCATCTGGTACAGCCCTGACACCACGCGTCGCGTCTACCACTTTCAGACCACCGGCGACCTGCTCCTCAACGCCGTGCCCGTGGCGGCAAATCCGTACTTCGATGTCGACGTCGCGCCGAACGACATGGACGCCTACTGCCCGCTTGGCAGCTGGGCGAGCGGGATCGCGACCGGAGGAAGCTCGATCTTCATCGAGGTGTCGGCCTGCAACTACTACTTCGAGTACTCCAAGACCGGAACTCGCCTGGGGGCGATCCCACGTGCGTTCGAGACGACGGGGGGACTCACGTGCGACGACCACACGTATCCGGTGTCCGTGATCTGGATGCGGGAGGGTTGGAACGGCCACATCTACGCGATCGAGCAGCCGCGGGCCGGCGCCTGCGTCTATGGCGGCGGATAGCCGGTTTGCGGCCTACACGTACCCCACGACGAGCCCGCTCTGCAGCTTGAAGAACAGCACATGTGAGTTGCCGTCGGCGCTGAAGATGTAGGTTCCGTCCAGACCCGTATTGCAGGGTCCACCGCCCCACTCGCTGATCACGCACGAGTGGTCGGCGACAAGACGCCCGTCAGGTAGCCACGTGTCCGGGACGTAGTCGAGAGGTCCGAACGCCGCGGCGCTAGAGCCGCTCAGGTCAGCGACCGCCATCTGGTAGCTGATGACCGAGCCGCGGGCGCCGTCTCGAGAGACCATGACCCGCCTGTTGTCGGCCGAGACCGACAGCCTCATGAACACCGAGTCGATGTCGGCCGTCCCGATGGTCAGCTGGATCGCGTTCGTCTTGCCGGACGGCGACCGCACCTCGATCGAGCCGGCGATGTACGACTTCCTGCACAGCATCGTGCCGTCGTCGAGAACGCCATACCCGATGCAGGACGGCGATACGTCCGTGACGCGGTGGCCAAGCAGGTCCAGCTTCGCGAGGGGAAAGCGATACTCGAGAAACGGCCCTGCGCCGCCCAGCCCGGTGGCTTGCTTCGACATGAAGATGCCGCCGGCGTTCCAGGCGAAAGGCGCGTAGAAGGCATTGCCGTCAGGGGATGGCACGCTCGCCACGACGCTGTCGCCAGTGGCCGTCCCGAGATGTACTTGAGTTGTCCAGGCAGAGTCCGCGATCGTGTAGATCCACCTCGAGAGGTCGGGATTCACGGCCACGGCTCCGGAGCCATTCAGGTTCGGGTCCGCGGCCAGCTGCCCAAGCTTTCTGACCGTACCCGCGCGGTCGATCGTCTCCAGGGTGGTGCCATTCACGACGATCACGTGGTCGTTGACGATCGCCACGAACCTGCCCGGCACCGTAGCTGTGCGGGTCGCGTCGAGCTTGGCCAGCCGCACCTGCCCGGCGCCGATGTCGTCGATCACGAGCCTGACGTCAGCCGCTCCGGGCGTCGGCTTGGCGGCAGGCGAAGTCGCGGCCGATGTCGCGGCCGACGGTGACGCGCCCGGCGGCGACGAAACGGACGCGGTGGGCGTGGCTGGAGATCCGCAAGCGGCGAGCATCAAAGCCATGAGACCCGGTGCCGCCACCTTCAGGCTGAGCTCGCGACCTGTGAACATGACGCTTCTCCTCCGGCCGCCGCGGCTCTTGCTCCGCGGCTTCCTTATGGCTGAGAACGGGGCAGCGCCAGGATAGTTACCGCTCACTAACGATCACTCTCCCCGCCTCAGCTTGAGCGACAGCGCTTCGTACTCCCGCGACTTTCGGCGATCCGCCTCGCCCGCGTCGGCCCCGCTCGGCCTTGAGCCCTCCTCCCGCCAACCCCTGAGCCTCACCGCCCGCTGCAGCACATGGGATCGCGAGTCTCGAAACACGGTGGCATCGGAAAGCGCGTCGAGCACAAGGGTGACCTCTTCAGGCGTCAGCTCGACAGGGTTCGTCATGGTCTCCGCAGGTTACACGGGGCCCGCCAGCGCGGCCTCCAATAGACTCAAGCCGTGACGGGTCGCGGAGCAAAGGTCTTGGTGCTCGTCACGATCCTTCTCGCGGCCTGCACGCTCAACACGCCCAAAACATCGCGCAGCCCCACCCCTTCGCCTGCGCCATCGAAGATCGCATGGACCGACTGCGGGGGTGGCTTCCAGTGCGGGACGCTGCAGGTGGCGCTCGACTATTCGCGTCCAGAGGGC
>VBJE01000035.1 GCA_005879675.1 Chloroflexota bacterium | reverse complement strand
ACTGTGTCTCCTTTTCACAGGACTGCTCGCAGATCCTCAAGTACCCGCTGGGTGACAGCGAGGTCGTCTACGGCGCCCACCGCTTCGGTGGCGGCAGCACCTCGTGGACGTCAGCCGATGGCGCCGATGCCGACGCCAAGTGGGCCGGCTTCTCCACTCAGGTGCCGGTGATCGTCGACTCGGTCGGCGTCAACAACGGCACTGCCAGCCCGATGAGCTGGAGCCGTGGCTTCCTGGGCTACGTCAGCAAGTGGACCAACGGCCGGCAGGGCGCGGGAGCGATCGCGTTCGTCGACCACTGGTCCGACAGCAACAGCATGACCACGGCCACCGGGAGCTGGAACTCTTGGGGGACGACCTTCAGCAGGTACTACGTGACCAGGGTCGGCGCTCCGCCGGCGCACACACCGCCTCCACCGCCCTCGCCCACACCTACTCCCACACCTACTCCCACACCTACTCCCACACCGACTCCAACTCCCACACCTACGCCTATGCCCACACCGACCCCCACCCCAACACCAACACCCCCGCCATCCACGGGCCTGTTCCACGTTGCCGGCGGCCAGATCATCGACCCCAACGGCAACAGGTTCGTGGTCAAGGGCATCGATGCCGTGTACGGAGCCTGGGCCGGTGGCGATTGCACCGGGTATGGCGCCACCAACTACGCCAACTTCAAGCGCGACATCACCAACGCGCGCAACGCCGGCTACAACCTGGTGCGTCTTGACGTCTACGACAACGGCAACGGGTGCCACACCCTGAGCCAGGTCCTCTCGCAGCTCGACCAGGTAGTGCCCTACGCCAACGGCCTCGGCATGGTTGCCGAAGTCAGCCAGGAAAGCTGGGACAGCGGCGCCAATGCATGGCTCGCGCAGCTTGCATCGCACTACGCCTCCAACCCGATGGTGTGGATCAAGCTCGCCAACGAACCCGATCCGAACGGAACCTGGGCGTCGTGGCGCACGCAGGAACAGCAGTGGGACAACACGGTCCGCGCCAACGGCTACACGGGCCCCGTGATCCTCAACTGCCCCGGCTGGTCATTCGATTGCTCGGCGTATCCGAGCTACGCGCTGACCGACACGAACATCATCCTTGGCGCCCACCGCTATGCCAACGGCAACACCTCGTTCACCGCCACCGAGAAGGCCGAATGCGATGCCGGGTGGGCCAATCTCTCCCCCACCTACGCCGTCATCGTCGAGGAGATGGGGAACTTTGACTTCCCAGGCCCGGACGGGGCCGGATCGGATGTCTGGAACCAGGGCATGCTGACCTACGTCAGCAACTGGGTGAACACGCGCGGTGGCGACGGCGCCATCGCCTTCGCCCAGTCGTGGTCTGACGGCAACGACATGATCAACAGCGACGGAACCTGGAACACGTGGGGTAACACCTTCCTGAATTACTACGTGACCAAGGTTTAACCGCCACCATCGGCATCTGCCACCTGGCTCGGTGCAGGGCTCCCTGCATCGGAGCCGGGTGGTGGTGCGTCAAGCGATCAGGCGACCCAACTCGAGTCGTTCGGTGAAACCGGTCCGCATCGAATCGCCGGCAGGTCGGCGCCGCCGCCCTCGGTGACCTCAGCCACCGTGCCGGCGGGCAGCTCGCGCACATCTCGCGCCTGAGCCCGTGCTCGCCACCAACGCGCCATCTCCATCGGCAGCATGTGGTGGAAGTCGCGGCGCTCGCTCATCACCTGGAGAAAGTCGCTGTAGATCCGCCATACGCGCGCGCTGCGCAGGTAGTCGGGATGCGTGAGCAGGAGGGCCATTCCATGCACCGAGCGGAGGAACGCGACCTTCTCGAGCCACAGCCGCGGAGTCGTCTCGCCCAGGATGAAGGCCAGCGTGTGGTCCTGGACCAGCGTGTAGGGAAGCTCCACGAAGTGGCCCAGCTCGAAAGGCCAGACGCTCATGGTGCCGCCGGCGATCGGCTGGTACGGGTCGGTGTCGAAAAACGAGCTGTCGTATTCGATCTCCAGCGCCTGCATCCATTCCGGCTGCCGCTGCGTGAGCGGTGCCCGGAAGCCCACCGCCTCAAACTCACCCACGTAGGCGTTGATGCGCGCAGCCCGGCGCATGAACTGCTCACGCCCCGAAAAGAGCTTGCCGTCGTGCCGCAGCCCGTGCACGCCGACCTCAAACCCGCGGGACTTCAGGTCCGCCATCAGGTCTCGGTCGACCGGATAGAGCTCGGGCACGAAGTTGAAGGAGGACCGGAAACCCAGGTCCTCCTCCAGCGCCGCCACCTGCGGCACGAACCGCTGCCCGGCAGCGCTTTCGATGTCGTGGGTCAACACCAGCGCGTAGCGCCGGCCGTCAGGCCAGAAGTTGAGAAAAGGAAGGTGGGCGTGGGCGGTGATCCGCAGCAGGTGACCCATGACCCCGAGCTGGAACGCCGCGTAGCGCGGCTCGATGGGCCACCCCAGCTGGAGCATGCGGGCGCGGCGGTCGCCATACAGCCGCCGCAACCCGCGTGTGAGGGCCCGCGGGATCGCCGGCTTGACCGCGTAATAGAGGCGCTGCGCCGTTCCGCCCTCCCAGTGGCGGGGCCCGAACTGGCCTTCTCCCAGCGTCATCGCCAGCAGCGATGGCATGTCGTCCGCGTGGCCCCGCACTGCGGGCGGGAGGACGGACGCTGCTCGCCGGGCCGCCTCCTCCCACTCCCCCCTTGATGGCGCCGGGTCGTTGAGCACTCGCCAGAAACGCTCGGGCGTGTTGCGCGCGTACAGGTCGGGGTTCATCAAGCCGCGTACCTGTAGAGCACCTCGCCCAGCGCCCGGCAGACGGCCGTCGGCGAGCGCCGGATGACGTGCCTGAGCGCGGCCGATGCTCGGCCCCGCCCAAGCCTTGCCACCTGGCCTCCGATCCGGGTGTAGACGAGCGGGATCTCCCGCGCCCCCCAGCCGGCCTTGAAGGCCCGGAGGCTTTCGTGGCCCGGGTCGGTGCGGCCGAGGTCGTAGGTGCTGTAGCCGTTCTCGCACGCCCACTCGATGGCCGTCCACTGGACCAGGAAGTTGGCGCCGAGGTTCCAGAGCGCCGGGACCGAGGCGCTGTACTTGTAGATCAGGGTTCGGTTCCAGGCCAGGAACAACGCGGTCGCGATCGGCCTACCGCCCAGGCGGGCCGTGACGACGAAGCCCAGTCGCGGCTCGATCACCTCGCGCCAGAGGTTCTCGATGAAGCGCCGCGGCTGCACGGGCACGCCCTGCCGCCGGCGTGTCCCGCAATGGAGCTCGTAAAAGGCGCCGAGCTCGTCTAGGGAATGGCTCAGGACCGCCTCGACGCCCAGCTCCCGCGATCTCCGAACCCGTCGTCGGATCTGATTGCGGTCCAGCCGGCGGAACAGCACGGCGGGGTCGGGTTCCAGGGTCAACAGGTGCCGAACTCCGGCGGCCTGCGGGTGAGCTCCCTCGGCCTTCAGGTCGGACCGCACTTCCATGGTGCTTTCGCCGCGGCCCCGTCGCCACCTCGCGACGGCCTCTGCGAAGCGCGCCTCATCCGTGCCCTCGTCAAGCACGGCGGGGCAGTGGTCGGTGAAGGGAAGCGATACCAGCCGGCGCCGGCCGAGGGGATTCGCGACCTCGATCACCGGCAGGCCGCCGACCACGCGGCCCGTTCCCGTCCGCTGGACCAGGACAAACCCCGGGTAACCGTAGGTGGCGCTGACCACCGCGGACCAGGCGGGGTGGTGGAATGCCGTCGCGACGGGGCTCCGCCGAATCAGCTCGAGCCAGCCCGGATCGTCTTGCGGGCACATGACCAGAGTGCCGTCGACCGCGTCGTGGCCGCCCACTCTCCGAGGCTAATTGGGGCATCGGCCCGGCGGAAATGGGCAGGCCCGCCGGGCCGGGCGCCAAAGCCCATGTCCGTCCGAGCAGGCGATGTATAGCGTTGGTCTTGCATGGAAACGAGGACCGAGAAGCTGCCGACCCGGACGACCGCGGTGATCGGCGCAGGGCCGTATGGACTCTCCGTCGCCGCACACCTGCTGGCAAGCGATGTGCCGACGATGGCGTTCGGCAGGCCGATGGAGTCGTGGCGCGAGATGCCGTCACGGATGTACCTGAAGTCGGTGTGGAGCGCGTCGAGCCTCGCCGACCCGGACGCTGCGTTCAGCCTCGACCGCTACTGCCGCGGGCGCGGCGTGGCCGCGAAAGAGCCCATTCCCCTGGACTTCTTCATCGAGTACGGGCAGTGGTTCCAGGAGAAGGCGGTGCCGCAGGTCGACCCCGCCCGGGTGACGTGCGTGAGGCGCCGGGCCGGCGGCTTCGCGCTCGGGCTTGCCGACGGTCGCGAGCTGGAGGCGGCGAGGGTGGTGGTCGCCATCGGAGTCCGGCAATTCGCCTACTGGCCGGAGTTCGCCAAGGACCTGCCGGCATCCCTTGTGAGCCATACGGGAGATCACGTCGATCTCTCCGCGTTTCGCGGCAGCTCGGTCGCCGTCCTGGGCGCGGGCCAGAGCGCCCTCGAGAACGCGGCGATCCTGAGCGACGAGGGAGCGGAGGTGGAGGTCATCGCTCGCAAGCCGGTCGTGTGGATCAAGCGCGTCCTCTACCAGCGCGGCGGCCCCGTCAGCCGGCTGCTCTACCCGCCCACCGACGTGGGCCCGCCGGGCTTGAACTGGCTCTGCGCTGCGCCGCTGTTTCTGCGGCGCCTTCCTGTGGGGATCAGGCGAAGGATCGAGGTGCGCTCGACGCGACCGGCAGGCGCCCAGTGGCTGCGTCCCCGCGTCGACGGAAGGATCCCCGTCACCGCCGGCACGGCTGTGGTCGCCGCCTATCCATCCGCTGGAAGGCTGCGACTCGAACTGAGCGACGGCACGACCAGGGAGGTGGACCACCTGATGCTCGGCACCGGCTACAGGCCGGACATGCGCAAGATCCCGTTCCTGGACACCTCCCTGCAGCAGGACCTGGTCCAGGCGGACGGGTTCCCGGTCCTGAACGAGTGGTTCGAATCCACGGTTCCCGGGTTGCACTTCGTCGGCGGCCTGGCGGGACGGACCTTCGGCCCGATCTGCCGCTTCGTCGCCGGCGCGCGGGTGGCGGCGCAGCAGGTGACCCGGCGCGCGGCCGACCTGAACTAGCGCGGCCGTGACGGTCGCCCCGCCCGGCGTCCTCCTTCTCGGCAGCGATTTCAAGGCGCTCGGAGTGGCGCGAAGCCTGGGCCGGCGCGGCATCCCCATCGCCATGGTCGACAACCTGCCGCGGTCTGGCTGGTTCTCGCGCTACGTGGCGAAGCGATTCAGGTGGACAGGGCCCATGTATGGGACGGCATTCCTGGATTTCCTCCTCGACCTCGGCCGTCGCGAGAGCCTTGAGGGTTGGATCCTGTTTCCGGCCCAGGATGAAAACCTCGAGCTGGTGGCGCGGAATTGCGACTCGCTCTCCGGCGTCTATCGCCTTGTGACCCAGCCCTGGGACTCGCTCAAGTGGGCGCACGACAAGAAACTCATGCACGCAATCGCGGACGTGGCCGGGGTTGACCATCCTCGCACCTGGTACCCGGACTCCGAGAATGCACTGCTCGAGGCGACCGGCATTCGATTTCCGGCGATCGTCAAGCCGGCGATGTCCATCGAAATGCAGTACGCCATCGGGCGCAAGGCGCTGCAGGCCGCGGACCTCGAAGAGCTGGTGCAGGCCTATCGACGCGCCTCAGCGATCGTCCCGCCGGAGCACATCATGGTGCAGGAGGTGGTGATTGGGCCGCAGTGCTCGGTCGCCGCGTTCTGCGAGGAAGGGATCGTCCTCAGCGCCATGACCGCGCGGCGCACCCGACAGTTCCCGATCGATTACGGACTGAGCAGCAGCTTCGTCGAGGCCATCGAAATCCGGGATCTGCTCGATCCCGCACGCAGGCTGCTTCAGAGACTGGGCATCACGGGCATGGTCGAAGTGGAATTCATCGAAGACCAGAGGGATGGCAAGCCAAAGCTCCTGGATGTCAATCCCCGGCCGTTTGGGTGGCACGCGCTGTGCATCGCGTGCGGACTCGACCTGCCGTGGATGCAGTACCAATACGCGCTCGGCCGGCGTCCGGGGCGGGTCCACCCTCGCTACGGACCTCGCTGGGTCCGCATTCTGACCGACGTCCCCGCGGGTGTTCAGCGCATCCGGGCCGGACTCATGTCGCCACTCGAATACCTTCGCTCGCTTCGCGGCGAGATGATGTTCTCGGTGCTCGATCTCCACGATCCCCTGCCGGCCGTGGGCGACCTGATGGTGGCGGTGGGGCGTGTGCTCAGGGCCATGGCCACGCGGCGGTGGGCGCGCGGTCAGCGGCTGCGGGAAGAGGCAGCGCGGGTCAGCGAGCCGATCGGGCACGTCCAGGGCGAGTCCCTGTCTCCCGCGTCCCCACGATAAGTCAGGCGCTCTTGCTTATCCGACCGAGCTCGATCGGGGCTTCTACGCCCCTGGGGCACTCCATCAGCAGGGCTTCCGGCTGACCTCGCCGCGAGAGAGATCTCGCGGCGGCCTCGAGGATGAGCGTGAGGCGCAGCCCGCAGTAGCCATCGGTCAGGGGCTGGCGCCTGTGCGTCACACATTCGAGGAAATGCTGCGCCTCTGTGCGCAGACCCTCGACCAGGCTGACCTGCGGTGCCCACATGTCCCCGGTGCGGTACCCGATCATCGTCTCGACCTTTCCTCGCTGGTCGCCGACGACGGTGATCCCCTTGTCGTAGACCTTCACCTTTTCACTCGGCTCCAGGTCGTCGTAGACGATCATCTGTCGAGCGCCGCCGATAAGCGTGCGGCGGACCTTGAGCGGCGCCAGCCAGTTGACGTGGTGGTGCGTGATCAGGCTGCCGTCGAAGTAGCAAGTCAGGTAGGAAAGGTTCACGTGGTGGCCGGGGACGTGGGCGGACCCGGTCGCCGCAACCGCGACGGGTTCCTGTCCGAGCACGTAGTCCATGATCGAAAGGTCGTGCACGGCCAGGTCCCAGAGCACGTTCACATCCTTCTGGAACAAGCCGAGGTTGACGCGGACCGAGTCGTAGTAGTAGATCTGGCCGAGGCTCTCGCCCGCGACCAGCTGCTTGATCGTCTGCACCGCGCCCGTGTAGACAAACGTGTGATCCACCATGAGGACGAGCCCGCGCTGCTCGGCCGCCTCGATCAACTCCATCGCTTGCACCGGGTCGGCGGTCATCGGCTTGGTGACAAGCACGTGCTTGCCTGCCTCGAGAGCGCGCATCGCCAGCTCGAAATGCGATGACACCGGCGTCGCGACCACAACCGCGTCGACATCCCGGTCGGCCAGGATGTCCCTGGCGTCAGTCGTGACCTTCACGAGCGGGTAGCGAGCGTGGACCTCGGTCAGGCGTTCGACGCTGAGGTCGCTGACCGCGACCATCCTGGCCCCGCCGCACTCGGCAAAGTTCCGGACGAGGTTGGGGCCCCAATAGCCGTATCCCACGACCCCGATGCCGACCGTCGAGCTGGGCTTCTTCGCTCGCTGCAGATGCCGGAACAGGCTGTAAGGGCTGGTCGTCTCGTCGTTGGCCGGCTGCCGGCCGGATGCGGGATCATCGCGTGACCGTTTTCGGGCCGACGGCAGGTCAACGCTCAACGCCGCACGACCTTCGCCTTCGAGACCTTTACCGGCGGCCTGCTCCACCACTTCGGACGCGGACCGATCAGGCGCGCGGGGTTGCCGACCACCAGCGAATCCGGTGGCACGTCATGGGTGACGGTCGCGCCCGCGCCGACCATCGAGCCCGCGCCGATGGTCACGCCGCAAATGATCGTGGCGTTCGCCCCGATGCTGGCGCGCCTGCGCACAAGCGTCGGCACGACCTGCCAGTCACCAACCCGGAGGAGGTCTCCGGAATCATCCACCGACGTGGGATAGCGGTCGTTGGAGAAGCAGACATGGGGCCCGATGAACACGCCGTCCTCGATGGTCACGCCGGTCGGAATGAAGACGAACGCTTCGACCTTGACCCTTCGACCGAGCACGGCTCCGCGCTGTATCTCCACGAACGCGGCGATCTTGCACTCAGCGCCGATCTTGCATCCATACAGGTTCACCAGCTCCGGGTGGAAAACAACCACGTCCTTGCCGAGCTCGACATCGGGTGCGATCAAGGCTCAGACGGACTCGGCGATGCGCGTGTGGTCCGCATGGGGTCAATGCTATGGAGACTCGCGTCGAACGCCAATGGACCGGTGTGGACTGCCAGCGGCCAACCGCCCACGGCGCGCCACGCTGTGTCACGAGTGCCGGGACGGCCGTCCCGGCCGGATTACGTCTGGTCCCGAGCTCCGGCTCGGGTGCCGCCGGCAACGAGACCCCTGACGGTCTCGGCGAGCTGTTCGCGAGTCGCCCTCGTCTTGCTCAACCAGGCCTGCACGTCAAGCCCCGCCAATCGCTGAACATCCACCCGGTCCATGGAGTCGTACAACACGACGATCACCACATCCTGGGTCCCGGGCATGGACCGAACCTGCTCGACCACCGTCACCGGGTCGGAGTCGGGAAGGGTGTTCAACAGAAGCACGGTCGGGGGCGCTTGCTGAAATCGCTCCAGGACCGACCGTGCATCGGCGACCACCGTGACCTCCCACCCATTGCCTTCGAGGGCTTCCCGGTAAAGGTCGCCCAGCGCGCTGTCGGACTCGGCGATGAGGACCTGGATTGGCGGCGGCGGGCGACCCTTCTTCTCTGAGCTCGCGGCGCTCAGCGGTTGCCGGTCCTCAGACATTGCTCCAGATGGTCACAGCTCGACCAGCGCCTTGCGCACAGCGTAGAGGACGGCCTGCGCGCGATCGTAGATCTCAAGCTTCTCGTAGATGTGGCTGATGTGGTTGCGGACCGTCTTCTCGCTGATCTTCAGCGAGAAGGCGATCTGCTTGTTGGGTTTGCCAGTGGCGATCAGCTTCAGGATCTCGATCTCGCGACCGGTCAGGCCGTCATAGAACTCCTTGGGCGTGCTCGCTCCGGTGAGCATGTCGAGCACGCGATTGGCGACCGCGCTCGCCATCACCCTCTCTCCGGCAACGACGGCCATGATGCTGGAAGCGATCGCGGCCGGCTCGGCATCCTTCAACACGTAACCGCTGGCGCCGGCCCGAAGAGCCTGCAGGACGAAGCTGTCCGTGTCGAACGTGGTGAGGATCAGGACCTTCACCGCAGGCTGGGCCGCCACGATCTTGGCCGTCGCCTCGACGCCGTCGACGCCCGGCATCTTCAGGTCCATGAGGATCACGTCCGGCTTCAACGCCGCCGACTTGGCGACCGCGTCGTCGCCATCGACGGCCTGACCGCAGATCGTGATTCGAGGATCTTCCGCGAGGAGACGCGCCAGCCCGCTCCGAAAGAGGGTCTGGTCGTCCGCGATCAGGACGCGGATGGTCTGTGCTTCAACCGCCACTGCGTGGCCTCCTTCGAAAAACTCGCCGTGACGGCAGTGCCGCCGCGCGGGCGGTTCCGAATCGTGAGCACACCTCCGAGCGCGGCGGCCCTTTCCTTCATGCCGAGGATTCCCATGCCGATAGGGCTCGAGCCGTCGAGCCAGGCGATGCCTCGACCGTCATCGCGAATGGTGCAAACGATCATGTTCGCGGTCGCCCTGAAGTCGACCTCCGCGTTGCGCGCGCCTCCGTGCTGGTACGCGTTCGTGAGCGCTTCCTGGATGATCCGATAGAGCTGGATGCCGGTCTCGGGTGGCAGCTGCGACGGCCACGACCGTCCGACGGTCAACGTCACCTTGAGCCTGGTGTTCGCGAACCTGGTCAACAAACCTTGCTTGACGGCCAGCGGCAGGTCGGTCTCGAGCCCGGGCTGGCCGCTCAAGTCGTGCAGGATCTGCCGGAGATGGTTGAGCACGTCGCGGACCGAGGTGTGGACGTAGGCGAGATGGTCGACGACTTCTTTGTCCTTCTGATGCTCCTGCGCGAAGATTCGTGTCTGGATCAGAACCGTGTTCAGGGTCTGCACCACCTCGTCGTGCAGCTCTCGCGCCAGCTCACGCCTGATCCGATAGGACTCGAACAGCGCGCCGTCAGCTTCTGGCAACGCGACGACACGGGCGACCTGATCAACATTGAAATCGGCAACTGACAACGTGCTAGCTGTGCTCCCTATCCATCTCGGGCCCCAAAAAGTGACCCGGATCCACCCAACCGCTGCGGTCGTAAATGTATCTATCGCGGGACACTCCCTTCGCCGTACGGTGGAAGTAATTTCAAGTACTACACATGTATGACGGAGGAACGCTTACATAGCATCGCCATCTTCCGAGCATCTCCGGCTCAGGCCGGATCGCGAAAATCTTTACCGATCTTTCCACCGGAGGCGAATCCGGCGGAGGTCATGGGTGACGTCGATGGTGGTGAGTGAAGCGACGATTGCGCTCGCGTGCGCCAGCTCGCGCCGAGGGTGCGTGTTGGGGATCCCAACGGCGAACATGCCGGCCGCGAGCGCGGCGCTGAGTCCGGCTGGACTGTCCTCGACGGCGAGACATCTCTCCGGCGCCACCCGCAGCCGCTCGGCTGCGATGCGGTAGCCCGCCGGATCGGGCTTCCCGCGGGGGGTATCTTCGGCGCTGATGAGCACGGCCGGGACTGGGAGCGCGGCCATTTCGAGGTGGCGGACCGCGACCTCGCGGCGCGCCGACGTCACGATCGCCCAGGCGCGTTCAGGCAGGACTTCGAGAAGCTGCGTTGCGCCCGGAAACGCGACGACCTTGTGGTCGAGCATC
>VBJE01000313.1 GCA_005879675.1 Chloroflexota bacterium | reverse complement strand
TCGAATTCTCCATTGACCAGCGGAGCGAAAACCCCTACGCGGGCCTGCTGGGGACGCCCGAAGCGGGCACGACGACTCCTCTCGGCCTGGCGTTGCAGGCGCTCGCGCGCTGGGTGCATTTCGCCGGTTTCGCCCTTGCCTTCGGTGTCGTCGCCTACGGCCTTCTCATCGGGCGGAAGAATCCTGCGCGCGGGTTGGTCGGGGCAGGCGTGGGTCTTTTGATCCTCGCCGAGCCGCTCTCTTTCCTCGGCCAGCTGACCAGCCTGTCGCTCGACGGGGACACGGCGTTGGCCGTTCTCAGCTCGGGCTTCGGCCGCATCCTCGGCCTGCGGCTCGGCGCGGCGCTGCTCGCGTGGACTCTCATCGCCACCGAGCGTTCCTGGCCGATGCTGGCGACGGGCGCTGCGGTGGCGTTGCTCGACGGCGCGAGCGCGCACGCGTTCCCCCAGGTTCCGTTGGCCGGGCAGGCGGTGGTGGCGGTGCATGTCGGCGCCATGGGGCTCTGGGTCGGCGGGCTCGCGGGCTTTCTTCGCCGGCCCGACCCCCGCTTCGGCCGCTACGCGGCCGTGACCCTCGGCGTCGCGCTTGGGACTGGCCTGCTGCTCGCCCTCGTGCACACGAGCCTCGGCGCGGCCCTGTTCGCCGGCGGCTACGGCGCCGTCCTGTTCGCCAAGATCCTGGTCGTCGGCGCGGCGCTGCTCGCGGTGGTGCTGCGGCGGCATCGCGTCGAGCTGGCCATCGCGACGGCGGCCATCGCTTTCGCCGCGCTGCTCGCCGCTCTGCCGCCCCCGGCCTAGTGGGTCTGCACCGTCACCGTGGCCGCGTAGATGTCGCCCTTCTTGTTCTTGGCGTCGACGGCGCTGCCCCAGCTCGCCACGACCCGATTGCCTCCCAGCCAGGAAAGCCCGGTCGTATCACCAGGCCAGACCGAGGTGTCGCCGAACTGCGTCGAGACCTGGAACGGCGGGGAGATCCAGCCCTTGGTGACCGAGAAGGCGCGCAGGTAAAGCGCGTAGCCGCGCGGGTCGCTGCTGGAAAGCCAGCTGACATAGGCGATCCCCGACCCACCGCCCGCGACCTCCATGAGGTGCGGCACGTTGAGCCGGTCGGCCGGCGCCTGAATCGGGGCGGACCACGATCGTCCGCCGTCGCTCGAGAAGGACAGCCAACCGACATCGTCGCTGCTTCCTTGCGTGTCCCAGACGGCGTAGAGATTGCCCGCGGCATCTCGGCCGATGCCACCGTCGATCCACCATTCGGACAGGGACATGGTGCCGCTGTTGGGACCAAGCTGAACCGGGGCCGACCACGTCGTGCCCTTATCGGTCGAAGCGGTGAAGTAGCTGTACCCAGGGTCCATCGCGTAAGTAGTGGTGTCGGTGATGCGGTAGCCCTGGTAGAGGACGTCGATCCGGCCACTCGGCTCGATGACCATCGGCGCGCTGTCGCCGCCGCTTGCCGGAAAGCCTGGGCTCACGTAGAACATCGAGCTCCAGCTGGCACCGCGATCTGCCGACCTCTGGATGACGACGTTGAGATCACCGGTGGCGAAGCCGCAGCTCCCGCTCGGGTCGCAGAGAAACGTCACCGATGTGCGCTGCGGACCGTAGTCCCACGTCACGTACACCGTGCCATCGGGGCCGACCGCGAGGAAGTCGCGATCCCCCCAGTTCTTGGGATCGGGAGGCGTGAGTGGCGAGACCTGCGGGAAGGTGAGCCCGTGATCGAAAGAGGCGTCGACGACCGGGTACCACTGCGACCCGTGATCGATCATGAAGGCCACGTAGACGGTTCCGTCCGGCGCCACCGTCACTGCGGGATCCCAGGCGTTGAGGTTGGAGCCGATGGAGCCGGGGACCGTGATGGCGGGGCTGAACGACACACCGCCGTCGGTTGACCGCGAGAAGGCGATCTTCGAGCAGCCCATCCAGACCACGTAGACGTAGCCGCGCTGTGCGTCCGCGGCCTGCTCGACCTCGGCGTTCTGTCCCGAGCAGGAGGTGCTGGACAGGTTGGAGATCGGCCCGACCGTGTACGTCGCGGAGGCGGCGCTGCCGGCGAGTGGAGCGGCAAGAGCGGCGGCCGCGCCGGCGATGGCGCCCACGCCGCGGAGAACAGACTTGCGCATGGCCTTGACCCTCCTGCGCTCCCGACCCTGAAGCTGCAGCCCAAAACCTGCCACAGCCCGGCCCGCAAATCAAGCCAGGTCCATCTTCTCCAGGCGCTGCGGGTCGGCGATGAGGTCGATGGCGGTGATCCTGCCGTCGGTGATGGTGAACGCGAACGCGACCCGCGGCCGACCGCCTGACGACCAGACGAGGCCCGGCGCACCGTCGACGAGCGCCGGCTGGGCGACCCGCGCGCGACCGGCAAACGTGCGAGCGACCTCCTGGGCGCCGCGGACTTCCCGCCCGGCCCCGATCAAGACCGCGGCGTCGTCCGCGCGAAGCACCACATCCGGGTCGAGCAGGGAGAGCAGGGCGCCGAAATCGCCGCCGCGCGACGCGGCGAGGAAGGCGTCGACGATCTTGCGCCGGCTTGCGATGTCGGTGTCGCTCACGGGGCCGGCGCCCTGGACGCGGCGCCTGGCGCGGCTCGCCAGCTGGCGGGTCGCGACCTCCGACCGTCCGACGATGGGCGCGATCTCGTCGAACGGCATCGCGAACATGTCGTGGAGGACGAACGCGACGCGCTCCGCGGGGTTCAGGGTTTCGAGGACGACGAGCATCGCGAGCCCGATCGAGTCCGCGAGCACAGCCTCCTGCTCAGGGTTCTCCGACGCCTCGAGCGCGTCGGTGTCAAGGGGCTCCTCGCGGCGAGAGCTGCGCGAGCGGAGCATGTCGAGGCAGACCCGGCCGACGACGGTCGTCAACCAGCCCCGGAGGTTCTCGATGGCGGTGGCGTCGGAACGGCTGAGCCGCAGCCACGCCTCCTGCACCGCGTCGTCCGCCTCGCTTCTCGAACCGAGCATTCGGTAGGCGATCGCGGCCAGGCGGCCGCGGTCTTCCTCGAATCGCTCGCTCAGCCAGCCCTGTTCGTCTCCTGTCACATCTCCTCCGCGCGGTCCGTCATAGGGGTGTCGAACGAAATCACCGTGATGTGACGAGGAGGATGGCTGTGAACCCCCCGGAGATCAACGCGATTCTGATCGGAGTGAAGGACCTGGGCCGGTCCAAGAAGTTCTACGCCGAGGGCCTGGGATGCCCGATCGAGAACGACTACCCGATGTTCGTGTCGTTCAAGCTCGGGGATGGATCGCCCACGCTGGGCCTGTACCCGCGTGAGGCGCTGGCCGCCGACGCCGGGGTGGCGCCCGAGGGCAGCGGATTCAGCGGCGTCACCCTCCATTACATCGTCAAGGCGACGGAGCGGGTGGACGAGGTCCTGGCGCAGGCCGAGCGCGCCGGCGCGAAGATCGTGAAGCCGGCGCAGAAGGCGCAGTGGGGATACTTCGGCTACTTCGCGGACCCCGACGGTCACCTGTGGAAGGTCGCGGCGGGCCAGTAGGCGTCAGGCGCGGCCAGGGATCTGCTGCACCGCCCAGGTGTTGCCATCCGGGTCGCTGAAGTAAATGAACGAGCCCCAAGGCTGCACGTCGACCGCGCTTGTCTCGACACCGCGACCGACCAGCGACTCACGGACGGCCTCGACGTCGTCGACGACTACTTGCAGCCCCTTCTGTGAGCCGGGCGCCATCTGCGTGATGCCCTTGCCGATGACGATGGAACATGCGGACCCGGGCGGCGTGAGCTGCACGAAGCGGAGGTCCGGCGTTACCTGGTGATCATGGTCGGCGTGAAAGCCGACCTGGTCGACGTAGAACGCTTTCGCGCGGTCGACGTCCGTCACTGGAACGGGAACGAGCTCGAGCTTCATGTTCACGATCCCAGTCTAAAAGCCCGCCATCTGTGATCAGCGTCGGCCTGCCGCATTGAACTCTTCATCCGCGGGGCTGGCGGCCGAGGTGGAACCGGTACTCGAGGACGGTCTCGGGATCGAATCCGAGCTGCCAGAAGAGCGTGGTCACGTCGCCGTGGTGGCCCCGTTCGTGCAGCAGGAGATGGGTGACCAGCTCGCCGCGGCTGTACTGGATTTGCTCGCCGTCGACGTCGACCTCATGCGGTTTGCGGAGCTCATCGTCGCTCCATGCTTCGAGGTGGGATTGGAGCGGGTCGCGGGTTCGTCGACGATGGGCGTCGACCTGAAGCCACGTCTGGAAGTCATCGGGCGCGAGGCCTGGCATGGGTCGGCTCTTCAGGTCGACGATCGCGGGGACCCAGCGATCGTACGCAAGGACGATGTGCGCCAGGCAGTTGCGCAGGGCGGGCCAACCCGATCCGGGGGCCGCGGTCCGAAGAGTTGTCTCATCAGGGATGCGGGCTCTGATCTGATCCCACGCCCAGCCTGTGTAGGCGAAAAGATCCTGCAGCGCCGCCTTGTCCATCGCTCAACTCTATGTCCGCCGGAATTCTGCGAACGTTGTCTGGAGGCTGGATCAGTTTCAGGGAATGGGGGGCGTAGAACAAGGGCTATGCAGATCACCAGGAACAGCACCAAGACCGCGAAGGGCCCAGGCGATTGGTTCACCGGCGCGGTCTACATCGACGCTGTGGCAGCGCCTTCAGGAGGTACGCGCCTGAGCGCCAGCAGCGTCCACTTCACCCCGGGCGCGCGGACCGTTTGGCACACGCACCCGAACGGACAGACGATCTTCGTCATCGAGGGCGTCGGATTGGCCCAACGGCGGGGAGCTCCGATCGAGGTGATCCGCCCCGGCGACCGCGTGTTCTTTGAGCCAGG
>VBJE01000312.1:586-3038 GCA_005879675.1 Chloroflexota bacterium | reverse complement strand
GGCGGAGGCGGTGAAGATCGCGGTCGGCTCGGCGATAGCGATGGAAAGGCCGCTCGCCATCACCGTACGCGGAGTCGAGATCTCGTCCAACCAGGTCGCCGAGGCGATCGCCGAACCACTCCAGCTGATCGCAGCGGCCGTGCGGGACGTGCTGCGGGAGATTCCTAGCGGGCCCGCGGCCGAGGTCCGGGAGCGGGGAATCGTGCTCTCAGGCGGCGGCGCGCAGCTCCGCGGGCTGGCTCGCTACATCACGACCATGACGGGCATCCCCGCCGCCGTCGCGGACGAGCCGCAGACGTCCGTCGTGCGCGGCACCGGCGTCGCCCTCGACACCTTCGAGGTACTGAAGCGCAACCAGAGCTACCTGCGCTAGTGCCTGCCCCGACGTCCGGCCCAGACGCCGCCCAGTCGCGAGGGCGGGTCGGACTCGAGATCGTCGTCGACGGGTCCGGCCTGGAGCGGCCCAGGGCAGGCGTCGGCGTCTACACGACGCAGATCCTCCACGCGATGGCCGTCGACCGGCCCGACTGCAAGCTGACGGTGTTCGGCCCTCGAGGCGCGTTCATGCACGTACCGAACACGACATATCGCCTGCTGCCCACGACCCGGCTGCTCGGCCGCCACCTGGAGTGGCCCGCCATGATCCGCCGCCTCAAGCCGAACGCGTACTTCGGCCCGGCGGGCGCGCTGCCGCTCGGCAACGTGCGCTGCCCCTCGGTGATCACCGTCCACGACCTGGCCATCTATCGCAACCCGCGATGGTTTCCGGGGGGACAGCCGTTGAGCACCAGGCTCGTCGTCCCGCGGTCCGTGCTGCGCGCCGACGTCGTCATCGCGGTCTCCGAGAGCACCGCCCGCGACGTCGTCGAGTTCTTCGGCATCGACCGCAGGCGGATCGAGGTCGTGCCGCATGGTGTCTCGGCTCGATTCCGGCCGATGGCGCGGGATGAGCTCGAGGAGGCACGGGCCCGGCTCCGAGTTCCCGAGCGCTTCATCCTCTTCGTCGGCACCGTCGAGCCGCGCAAGAACCTCGAGACTCTGCTCGAGGCGTGGGCGATGATGCGCGACCGCCCGGACCTCGTCGTCGTCGGATCGTGGGGCTGGCGCTATGAGTCCATCCGCGAAAAGATGGAGCGCCTCGGGCCTCGCCTCCACCACCTGGAGTCTCTCGACCCTGAGGAGCTGCCCGCGATCTACAACCTCGCCCGGGCGCTTGCCCATCCCGCGTGGTACGAGGGATTCGGCCTGCCTCCGCTGGAGGCGATGGCGTGTGGCACGCCGGTCGTGGTCGCCGACACGTCAAGCCTGCCCGAGGTCGTCGCCGACGCCGGGTTGGTGGTTCCGGCCGGGGATGTCGAGGGGTGGCGCAAAGCGCTCGAGCGCGTCATCGCGGACACGGACCTGGCGGCCGACCTGCGGCACAAGGGCATCCTGCGCGCGGCTCAGTTCAGCTGGGAGAGAGCCGGCCACCTCACGTGGCAGGCCATCGATGACGCTGTCAGGCGATCAGCTCCCTGATCACGTCGGCGACCCCGGCTGCGGTCTTCTCCCACGTGTAGGTGGCCGCGCGCGCCCGCGCCGCCTTGGCGAGCGTGGTCCGCAGCGCCGCGTCGCCGAGCGCGACCTCGAGCACCCGCGCGAGCTCCGCCGCGTCCGCCGAGTCGTGGTAGTAGAGCGCCGCCTCGCCGCCGACCTCTGGCAGCGAGGAAGACTTGGCCGCCACCACCACCTTTCCTCGGGCCATCGCCTCGAGCACCGGAAGCCCGAAACCTTCATACAGGCTGGGGACCACGACCGCCGCGGCCTTCTTGTACAGCAGCTCGAGCGTCGGCTGGTCGACCATGCCGAGGACCCGACAGCGGCTGGAGGCACGCAGCCGCGCCGATAGCTGCGGGTCGCGCTCAGGCCCGGCGACCGCCAGCGTGACGCCGTCCAGCCGTTCCACCGCTTCGAGGGCTGCGACCTGGTTCTTGCGCGGCTCGATGCGCCCGACCTGGAGCACGAAGTTGCCGTTGACGCCCAGCTCGGCGAGGCGCGAGGGTGGCGCTGTGGCCCCGGAGGGCCGGCCAATGCCGAGGGGCACGACTCGAACTCGTTCCGGCGGGACGCCGTAGAGCGCGATCAAGTCCTGCCGCGTCGACTCCGACACCGCGATCAGCAGCCTGCAGCGCGACGCCGCCCAGCGCGTGCTCAGGCGGAGGTATGCGCGCTCGGACCGCCGGTAGGCCTTCGGATGGCGTTCGAATGCGAGGTCGTGGACGACCGTCAGGACCCTTCTGGGCCAGGCGAATGGGATGGCATGCCCGGGCACGAAGAGGAGGTCGGGCCGTTCGGCCGCGAGCGCCAGGGGCAGCCGCACCTGCGACCACATCCGCGGGAATGGCGGGGCCATGACGTCGACGCCCAGACCTGCTCGCGGGCGAGAGGCGAAGAAGCGCCACCGCAGCTCCGG
>VBJE01000312.1:0-351 GCA_005879675.1 Chloroflexota bacterium | reverse complement strand
CGCCCGCGTGCTGGAGAGCGCCGACCTATGCCTGCCGGACGGCATCGGAGTCGTGTGGGCGGCGCGCCGGCAGGGGTGCGACATGCGCGACCCGGTGGCGGGGGTCGACCTGGTGCAGCCGCTGGCGGCGATGTGCGCCCGCCGGGGTTGGCGGCTGTTCCTCCTCGGCGCGGCGCCGGGGGTCGCCGCCGAGCTGGCGACGAAGCTTCGCGACGCGTATGAAAGCCTGGAGGTGATCGCGCACTCCGGAGCGCCGGACCCGTCGCACGACGTCGAGACGCTGCACCGCATCCACGATCACCACGCGGACGTGATCCTCGTCGCCTTTGGCGCGCCGGCACAGGAGATGTG
>VBJE01000311.1 GCA_005879675.1 Chloroflexota bacterium | reverse complement strand
GATGCCGGTGGAGCGCAGCGCCGCCTCCAGGCTCGCCGCATCGCCGTCCGCCTGCTCGACGAGGAGGACGCGCGGCGGTCCGACGACCTGCACGAGCGCCTCGCCGACGTTGTTCTCGGCGTAGGTGTCGAGCACAGGGTCGATCGTGACTCGGACGCTGTGGAATCCCGCGACCGTCGGCTTGACGGTCTGGACGAGCGTCGTCTCGCCGTTGGCCAGGTTGACCTGCGAGGTGCTCAGCAGGGTGCGGTCGAGGTACCAGCGCACGGTCGCCGTGGTGGCCGCGTTGCTCACGATCACGGCCTGGGCGCGCGCCTGCTCGCCCTGGTTGATCGTCCCCGGCGCGTTGAGGCCGTCGACGCGGGCCTCGGTCCCGACCGGCACGCTCAGAACGACGGCGTCGACGCGAATGCCTTCGGCCTGCAGGAGCCGTGCCTCCGCGACTGCGTTGCCCAGGTTCGCGCGGCCGTCGCTGACGATGACGATGTGCCGTCTCGTGTCGGACGGCAGGATCGAGCCCGCGAGCTGCAGCGCCGCCGAGAGGTCGGTGTAGTTGGGGTTTGGCCGGATCTCGAACTCCGCGAACTGCGGGTCGGTGCCCACGTTCACCTCGACCTGCGGGTCGCGGCCGAAGCTCACGACGCCCGCGCGGTTGGCGCCCTGCCGCTGGGCGAGGATTGCGCGCACGGTGGCCGTCTCACGATCGATGGCGCTCTGCGTGCTCGCGGAAAGGTCGGCCAGGACCATCACCGACTGCTCGGGTGGCGAGGTCTGGAACTCGAAACCGGCGAGCGCGCCCGTCAGGAGCAGGACGATGACCATGCGGAGGCCGAGCGACATCCTCGCGCGCCACGGCGGGAGAGGCGGGGCGATCCGCCACCACACCAGCACGACGGCTGCCAGGGCGATCGCGCCCGCTCCGAGGAAGAGCGGGCGGGTCAGCTCAAAGCCCACGGTGGAAAGCCAGCCACTCGGCGAGGACGAGGATCAGGGCGACCAGCGCCACCCACGGCCAGATCTGCAGAAAGCCGCGGTGCACGGACTGGGCGGCTGGAAACGCTCTCGCGGGCGGCAGGGTGACCCTGTCGAGCGGGGTCAGCTGCGAAGCGGCGTCGGAGAACAGGTTCACCGAGAACCAGGACGTCTCGACCTTCCCGGACACTCTCTGCTCGACCGTGTACACGCCAAGCATGTCCGTCTCGGCGAACGTCGTGATCGACCCGGTGGCGAGCTGGCGCCGGCTTCCATCCGGCCGGACGACGGCGACGCTCGAGGCCCCGCTCTCGGGCACGATCGTCACCGGCTCGTCCGGATGAAAGCTGTGAGGGGGCACCGACGGCGGCAGCATCCACTCGCTCAGGTTCTGGACCAGGATCGGAAAGCCGATGCGCAGAGGAAAGTCCGACTCGTGGACGTCGAAGCCCGCCAGGACCTGCCGGAACGGCACGTCGCGAACCAGGATGAGCGGCGTCTGCACGCTCGTCACCAGCGCGCGGCCAAAGCGGGACGAGCTCATGTCCTGGCTGCGGGCGATGTGCACGTCCTGGAGCGACACGTTGGTGAGCAGCGGGTCGCCGGCGTCCGACGCGCGCACGCGCCCGATGCCCACCGCGGCCCCGCCGGCGAGGGGGCTGCCCGCGGGCGGGTCGAACATGATGAACGGCGCATCGGGCAGCGACGCCGGGGAGAAGCGGTCGAACACTGTCATGGCGTACGCGGTCGATCCTCGGTATGCCGCGGGCGAGATCACGTCCAGCTGGAAGTCCGTGCGCAGGCGCAGCGCCTGCTCCAGGAACACGTTGCCGGGCGTCACGAGCAGGACCTTGAACGCGCGCGGCGTGCGTGCGATCGCGGTCACGCGGTCGTCCAGCGCGAAGTTGTCCGCACCGTCGATGCGCGCCGTGACGGTCGACGCCGTGTCCGGGACAGGAAGCACCAGGTCCTGCGCCTGCCGTGAGCGACCGTTGCTGCTGTCCGAAGTTTTGCACCCGGAGGTACGCGGCCCGCGACTTCGCGCTCGCGCGCACGACGAGCGAGGTCAGGCCCACGTTCTCGCCCGACACGCCGACGCGGTGGTACTCGATCGGAAATGGCAGCCCGTTGGCGAACGCCGCATGGAGGGGCTCGACGATCCCGTCGCTGAACAGGTAGGCACGCGACTGCTCTCCGACTCGCACCGCGCCGGCGGCCAGGGCGAGGGCCGCGGACAGGTCGGCGGAACCGTTGGAGGCGACGATGCCATTGAGAGCGCGATGCTTTGCGTCGCGGTCCCCCGACCCTGAAGCGACGATCCGCGGCGTCGCCTGCAGCGCGATCAGCGTCATTCGGTCCTCTGGGCCGAGCTCGT
>VBJE01000364.1:2783-4395 GCA_005879675.1 Chloroflexota bacterium | reverse complement strand
AGTCGGTTGCTGGATGAGGATCGCGCTGACGGAATCGTCGCCGCTGAGACGCTGCGTCAGGGCGAGGAGCTCTTCGGTCGTCGTCCGCGCCGGAAGTCGGTGATCCTCGGAGTCGATGCCGACGTTTCGCGCGTTGCGCTGTTTCAGTTCGACATATTTCGCCGATGCCGGGTCGTCGCCGACGAGGACGGTTGCAAGCTTCGGCCGTGTCCCGCCGCGGGACACCCTCTCCTTGATCGCTTCCTCGATCTCGTCGTAGATCTGTCTGGCGACAGCCTTGCCGTCGAGTGCGCGCGCGGTCACTCGAGTCGAAGCTCGGCGCGGGCGGCGGCTGCGACGACGCGCATCACCTCGCGCAGATCGATGCCCCGATCGAGGGCGATGCGACGACAGTCTTCGTACTCGGGCGCGATGTCGACGACGCGTCCTCCGAGCTCCTTCACCTTCACCCGAGCGGTCCCGAGTCGCGTCTCGACCTCGATCAGGCGGCGCGAAGCCAGGACCCGGTCGGTCTTCGTGAGGCGCACCCCCAGCGTCGTGCTCTGGCGCAGCACGTGGTCGCTCAAGCTCGCCGCCAGCTCGGGTGGCGACATGACCGCGAGCGCGTGACCAGGGCGGCCTTTCTTCATCAGCGCCGGGACGACCGTGACGTCGAGCGCGCCGGCGGCCATCAGGTCCTCGACCAGGGCCGCGATCAGGTTGGGCGCCATGTCGTCGAGGTTGGTCTCGATGAGGGTGACTCCAGTCCGCGCCTCGCTCTCCTGTCCGATCCAGACCGCGAGCGCGTTCCCCGGCGCATCATTGGCGCCAATGCCGTAGCCGATGCGGTCGAGAGTCATCACCGGCCGCTCGAAGGTGGCAGCCACGGCAAGGATCGCCGCACCGGTGGGCGTGACGAGCTCGCGCGCCTCGCCACTCGGCTGGAAGACGACGCCGGTGCCCTCCAGCACGCGCATGCTTGCGGGCGCGGGCAGCGGCATCCCGCCCTTGACTCCCCGCGGCGCCGGCAGCTCCGATGCGTAGACGCGTTCGACCTCGAGCGCATGCAGGAGCCAGAAAGCGCCGACGAGGTCGACCAGCGTGTCGGCTCCGCCCAGCTCATGCAGGTGGGCCTTCTCCTCGGGAACCCCGTGGACCGCCGACTCGGCTCGTGCCAGACGACCCAGCGCGGCAAGCGCGGAAGCCTTCACGCGGTCTGGCGCGCCGGACTCTTCGATCGTCGCGCGAAGCGCGGGCACGGTCCGCTCGACGCCGTCTGACACCTCGACGAGTACGCGGGTCCCGCCCGCGTGGCCGCGGGTCTCGTGGCGAACGTCGATGCGCACCTCGTCGCCGAGCCTCAGCGCCTCGACCGTCGCGTCGAGGAGCGAGCGATCGGCCCCTGCGTCGAGCAGCGCGCCGAGCGTCATGTCTCCCGAGATGCCGGCGAAGCAATCGAAGTACGCGATTGTCATGCGTGCGTCCTCTTGATGTGCACGGCCGCGGCATCGATGGGCTGCATGCTTGGCGGCTGCTTGGCCACGCGCACGGAGACGCCCTCGACGCGCGGAAGCTGCAGGACCCGCTCCGCGATCGCGGCGGCGAGCGATTCGAGAAGCTGCATCGAAGGCCC
>VBJE01000364.1:0-2757 GCA_005879675.1 Chloroflexota bacterium | reverse complement strand
GTCGACTTTGAACTCCTGGGCGCTCTCGCGCTCGGCATCGCGCACGCCATGGCGTCCGTGGAACGACATCCCCCGCAGCTCGATCCGATCCATCCCGCCAATTGTCGGTTCAAGACGGGTCCCCACGAAATCACGGCGTAGCCTCGGATCTAGTCGGAGCCTAAATACACTGGTCGGAGTGATCCACGCCCGCGTTCACGTGCGCCTTGCCACCGACGACGACCTGCTCGCGATCAACGACATCTACAACCACTATGTCGCCGAGTCGCATGTCACGTTCGATGTCGAGCCAGTCAGCCTGGACGCCAGGCGGGAGTGGTTCAGCCACTACAGCGCCGCCGGGCGGCACCGCGTCTTCGTCGCCTCGGACGGCGAGAGGGTGATCGGGTTTGCATCGAGCAGCCGGTTCCGCCCCAAGCCTGGTTACCTCACCTCCGTCGAGACGAGCGTGTATCTGGCCCCAGACGCTACGGGCAGGGGCGCGGGCTCGCGCCTGTACGAGACATTGTTCAGGTCCCTCGAGGGCGAAGACCTCCACCGCGCCTACGCGGGGATCGCCCTTCCGAACCCCGGGTCGATCGCGCTGCACGAGAAGTTCGGCTTCAAGCGCGTGGCGCACTTCACCGAGCAGGGGCGGAAATTTGGCCGCTACTGGGACGTCGCCTGGTTCGAGAAGGCGTTGTCGGAATCGATACCAACGGTGAAGGGTTGACAGTTAGGTATGGCTGGAGCGCGCACCAACCCGTGGCTCGTGCTGTTGGTTTTGACCACGGGCTTTTTCATGATCATGCTCGACACGACGATCGTCAACGTGGCGATCCCGGCCATGAGCACCGGGCTCAACACCACGCTGGACCAGATCCTGTGGGTGCTCAATGCCTACATTCTTGTGTACGCGGTGCTGCTGATCACCGCCGGTCGCCTGGGCGACCTCTATGGCCAGCGCAACCTGTTTGCGATCGGCCTCCTGGTCTTCACCGTCGCGTCGGCGCTGTGCGGTCTGGCGCAGAACCCAGTCGAGCTCATCGGCGCGCGTGTGCTGCAGGGCGTCGGCGGCGCGCTCCTAACTCCCCAGACCCTCGCCATCCTCACCTCGATCTTTCCGCCGGAGCGCCGCGGCGCAGCCTTCGGCATCTGGGGCGGTGTCGCCGGGCTGGCAACGCTGGCCGGACCGACCGTCGGCGGGGCGATCATCACCTACATCGACTGGCGATGGATCTTCTACATCAACGTGCCGATCGGCATCGCCGCGCTTGTCGCCACCTTCCTGGTCATCCCGGACCTGCGCCCGGGGCGGCGCCACGGATGGGACATCGTCGGCATGGTCGTCGCGACCGCCGGCCTCTTCGCGATCGTCTTCGGCCTGATCGAAGGAGAGCGCTACAACTGGGGTCAGATCGAGTCCTACCCCATCACCATCCCCGAGGTCATCGGCGTCGGCGTCGCGCTCATGGTCCTGTTCGTGATCTGGGAGCGTTTCCAGGCCGAGCCGCTCGTGCCGCTGTCGCTCTTCGCGGACCGCAACTTCGCTGTCGCCAACTGGATCGCGGCCGCGATCAGCTTCGGCATGCTGAGCATGTTCCTGCCGTTCACCATCTACCTCCAGTCGGCGCGCGGCTTCTCCGCACTGGTCGCCGGCTTGACGCTGGCGCCGATGTCGCTGATGTCGATGTTCACCGCGCCCTTCGCGGGTCGGATGGCGGACCGGGTCGGCGGCAAGTACATCCTGATGACGGGAATCCTCCTGTTCACGATCGGAATGGCCAGCCTCGGCCTGGTCGCCGGTCCGGACTCGACATGGATCAACTTTCTCGTGCCCGCGGCCGTCGCCGGGCTCGGGATCGGCATGACCTTCGCGCCCATGACCACGGTGGCGATGCGCAACGTCTCGCCACGTGTCGCGGGCTCGGCGTCAGCCGTCCTCAACACGATCCGCCAGCTGGGCGCCGCCATCGGCAGCGCCGTGATCGGCGCGCTGCTGCAGAACCGGCTCGCGATCACGCTCCATGACCAGGCCGTCAGCCACGCCAGCGCGTTGCCCGACGCTTTTCGCAGCCAGTTCATCGCGGCGTTCAGCAATGTCTCGTCCAAGGGTTTTGAGATCGGGACCGGCGAGTCCGGAGCGCGCCTGCCGGGCAACCTCCCGCCGTCCGTTGCCCACCAGCTGTCGGTGGTCGCGCACGACGTTTTCGTGAGCGCCTACATCGACGCGATGAAGTCGACGTTCGTGCTGCCGATCGCGTTCCTGCTGTTCACGGCGCTGACCACGGTGCTCATCAAGCGCCGGCCGCGGGCAGCCGTCCAGCAGGAGCCGAAAGAGGAAGTCCGGGCGGCCACCGGTTAGGTCAGAGGCGTCCGCCCGAGACCAGCTTCAGGGCGGCCAGGAGCACGACCGCGCCGAGGAAGGCGACGACGATGCTGCCCCAGAAGTGCACGGTTCCACTGGCGCCGAAGAGCGAGCCGAGCAGGAAGCCGCCGATGATCGCGCCCGCGATCCCCACGATGATGTCGGCGATGCAGCCAAAACCGCGGCCCGCAACCACGCGTGCCGCCACGGCCCCGGCGACCAGCCCGACGACGATCCACGCGAACCACGACCCGGGGTCGACCTGAAACTGCGACGCCAGCGCCGGCGCGGTGCTCACTTGCCCAGCCAATTCGCGAGGAGGCCGAAGACCTCATCGCTGCCGAGGTCGTTAAACGGCTCGTGGTACCGACCATCGAGAATCTGAAGTTCGCTCATGGCCGGCGAACGAC
>VBJE01000034.1 GCA_005879675.1 Chloroflexota bacterium | reverse complement strand
AGCGCCGACGGGAGCTACTTCATGATCTCGACCGAGTACTCCGGCGTGGTCGCCAAGGTCGACGTCAACAAGATGGCGCTCGCCGGCTACGTCACCGTCGGCGGGCTGCCGATCGACGTGAAGGTATCGCCCGACGGGTCTGTCTTCTACGTGACCAACCAGGGGCGCATGGGCGTGTCGGTCATCGATCCGGTGGCCATGAAAGAGGTCCAGTTCATCCCCACCGGCCGCGGCGCGCACGGCCTGCAGGTCTCCCGCGACACGAAGTCGCTGTACATATCGAACCGGCTGGAGGGGTCCATCTCCGTCATCGATTTCGCCACCCGCAAGGTGACCGCGAAGTGGCGGATTCCCGGCGGAGGCAGCCCCGACATGCTGCAGCTGAACCCGGACGGGTCCCGGCTGTGGGCGTCGGGTCGCTACAACGCGACGGTGTACGTGTTCGACACCACGACCGGACAGGTGATCGCGAGGATCCCGGTCGGCTCCGAGGACCACGGGCTCACTTATTTCCCAAACGTCGGGCTGCACAGCCTGGGCCACAACGGGGTCTACCGCTAGCTTCTAGCCCAATAGACGCTTTTTGCGCAAAACAGGCCTATCAGCGGGCTCCAATAGGCGCTTTTTGCGCAAAGCGTACCGATCAGGCGCCGAGAAGGCGCGCGATCAGCATCCTCTGCACCTCCGAAGTCCCCTCCCCGATCTCGTTCACCTTCACGTCCCGCCAGTAGCGCGCCACGGGGTAGTCCTCCATGAACCCGTACCCACCGTGGATCTGCACCGCGTTGTCCGCCGCCCTCTTCGACGCCTCCGACGCATACAGCTTCGACATCGCCGCGAGCATCCTCACCTGGTCGCTCGTCCCCTCCCCCTCGCGCCCGTAGGCCGCCGCGGCGCGGTACACGATCGTCCGCGCCACCTCCGTCTCCATCGCCATGTCCGCGAGCTTGAACTGGATCGCCTGGTGCTTCGAGATCGGCTCCCCGAACGTGCGCCGCTCCTTCGCGTACGCGAGCGAGGCGTCCAGGCACGCCTGCGCCACCCCCACCGACAGCGCCGCGATCGCGATCCTCCCTCCCGTCAGCGTGCGCAGGAACTGCCGGTACCCCCCTCCCCGCTCCCCCAGCAGGTTCTCGGCCGGCACCTCGCAGTCCTCGAAGGACAGCGGATGCGTGTCCGAGGAGTGCCAGCCCAGCTTCCGGTACGACTCCAGCACGTGGTACCCCGGCGTCCCCATCGGCACCATCAGAGCGCTGATCTCGGGCCCATTCCCGTTGCGCCCGGTCACCGCGGTGATCGTCACCCCGGCCGAGATGTCCGTCCCGCAGTTGGTGATGAACTGCTTGGCCCCGTTGATCACCCACTTGCCGTCCCGCTGCTCGGCCCGCGTCTTCGTCGCCCCCGCGTCCGATCCCGCCTCCGGCTCGGTGAGCCCGAACGCCCACAGCTTCCGCCCGGCCAGGAGCTCCGGCAGCCATCGCTCCTTCTGCGCCGCCGTGCCGAACTCGTAGATCGGCGCCGAGCCCAGGCACACGGCGGCCTCGAGCGTGATGCCGACGCCGGCATCCGCGCGCGAGACCTCCTCGATGGCGAGGCACAGAGAAAGGAAATCGCCGCCCGCCCCTCCCGCCTCCTCGGCAAACGGAAGCCCGAACAGGCCGAGATCGCCCATCTGGCGGACGATGTCGTAGCCGAATTTGTGCTCGCGGTCGAGCCCTTCGGCCGCCGGCGCGATGACCTCGCGCGCGAAGTCGCGGCACGTGTCGCGGATCGCCTGCTGCTCCGGTGTCAGTTCAAAATCCATCGCATCAATCCTTACAGATGAGTGACCTCTACTCGGACGCGATCTCGATCGCGAAGGGACTGCAAGACCTGGACGGTCCCAATGTCAATCCGCTCTGCCACACCCGCGTCTACACGCATGGAGAACGCGTCGAGCGTTCCCTGGTGCTGCTCCACGGCTTCACCAACTGCCCGCAGCAGTTCGACGCCCTGGGCCGCCAATTCTTCGACCGCGGTTGGAACGTCGTCATCCCGCGCTACCCGCGCCACGGCTACACCGACAGGCTCAACACCTCGATCGCGGAGCTTCGCGCCGACCACCTCGCGGCGGTGGCCAACCGCGCGGCGGAGGTGGGAGCCGGGCTCGGCGAGCGGCTGACGGTCGCCGGCCTCTCCCTCGGCGCCATCCTCGCCGGCCTCCTGGCTCACAGCCGCGGAGACGTCCAGCGCGCGGTCTTGATCGCGCCCATGCTCGGCCTCAAACCACTGCCCGGCCCGGCGCTGAAAGCGATGAGCGCCGCGGCCAAAGCGCTTCCCAACTTCTACATGTGGTGGAGCAACGACCTCAAGGACTCGCTCCGGCCGGCCTACGGCTATCCGCGCTTTGCCACCCACGCCTACGCGGCCCTCTTCGACTGCGGCCGCCAGCTCGTGCGCTTGGCGCGCACGGACGCTCCGCGCGCGAAGTCGATCGCTGTGATCACCAACGCAGGCGAGCCGAGGCTGGACAACCGGTTCACCTACAGGCTCGTCGAGTCCTGGCGCCGGCACGGCGCCGATGTCGAGACGTTCGAGTTTCCGGCCGCGGACAGGCTCACCCACGACCTCATCGACCCCGGCAACGCGGCGCAGAGAACCGACCACGTGTACCCGGTCGTCACGCGTCTCATCGAAGGCGCCTAGAGGTGGCGCGACATCTCGTACTCGAGCTCGCCCGGACGGACCTCCTGGCTGGCACCGGTGCGCGTGAACCCATGCTGCGCGTAGAGGTGCTCCGCTCGCGGGTTGACGGCGGTGACCCAAAGGAACATCTGGCCGTATCCCTTGGCCTTCGCCCACTCCAGGAGAGTCTTCACAAGCACCTCTCCGACGCCCTGGCGCCGGTAGCGCGGATCGACCCACATCGCCGTCATCGCGGCCGCACCGTTCACCTCGCCCTCGCCGCCGCTCACGGTTCCGGCGACCACGCCGTCCACCTCGGCGACGAATCGCGTGCGATCGGCGACCCGTCGCCGCCACGTCGCCTCCTCGAACGTGGCCTCGTGCTCGTAGTTCGAGCCGAACGCATACGGCGCCTCCTGCAAGGCTGCGAGGCGGACACGGCGGTACAGCTGCCAATCCTCGGCCGTCAACTGCCTGACGCTAATTGCCGAGGACGAACACCTTCAGCGCCCAGCTCAGCAGCAAGGCGCTGACCGCCCCGACCCAGAGCAACCGCCACTGCATAGAGCTCAGGCGCGGGACGAACGTGCGTCCCGACAAAAGGCCAGCGGCGAGCCCGCCCGCCCCGAGGACCGTGCCCACGAACAGGGCAGGCCCCAGCGGGTAGAGCCTCACCGCATCCGACAGGTCGCCCTGCCACATGTACGCGAACGACCGCGTGCCGCCGCAGAAGGGGCAGGGATGCCCGGTGAGGTAGTAGAAGGGACACGGGGGCGCGCCGAGGTGCGCGGCCTGCAGGATCCAGTAGATCCGGGTGTAGGCGAGCCACCCGATCAGCACGAAAAAGATGCCGAGGTCGCGCATCCGGTCCGCCTGCGTCGCCCTGTTGAACGCGATCGGCATCGTGCTCACGTCAGCATGCCCACGATGTCGTCGGTGGTCTCCGCCACCGCGACGCCCGCCTTCTGAAACGCCTCTTCCTTGCTCTTGGCGGTGCCACGGTTGCCGGAAATGATGGCGCCGGCGTGGCCCATCCGCTTGCCCTCAGGCGCGGTTCGGCCGGAGATGAACGCCACCGCCTTCAGCCGTGAGCCGCGCGCGAGCACCTCGGCCGCGCGCTCCTCGTCGCTGCCTCCGATCTCGCCGATGAGCACCAGGTGGGTGGTCGCGGGGTCCTTCTCGAACAGCTCGACCACGTCGCGAAACGTGAGGCCGAGAACCGGGTCTCCGCCGATGCCCACGATCGTCGACTGGCCCATCCCCGCCACCGACAGCGCGGACGCGACCTCGTAAGTCAGGGTGCCGCTGCGCGATACGAGCCCGACATGGCCCGCCCTGGNNNNGGCGTGATAAGGCCCGGGCAGTTGGCGCCCAGGAGACGCGCCTGGGGATAGCCGCGAAGGAAGTCCTTGACCTTGATCATGTCCTGGATCGGGATGCCCTCGGTGATGCAGACGATGAGGGTGATCCCGGCCGCGGCGGCCTCCATGATCGCGTCGGCCGCGAACGGCGCGGGGACGAAGATGCCCGAAGCGTTGGCGCCGGTCGCCTTGACGGCGTCGGCGACGGTGTTGAAGACCGGCACGCCGAGGTGCGTCGTGCCGCCCTTCCCGGGGCTCGTGCCGCCAGCCACCTTGGTGCCCAGCTCCTGCATCTGCTGGGTGTGGAAGCCGCCTTCACGACCCGTGATGCCCTGGACGATGACCCTGGTCGACGAGTCGAGGAGGATGCTCACCGCACCCCCGCCTGTGCCAATTCCACGATCTTCTTGGCGGCTTCCCACCCGCTGACCCCCGGCTCGATGCCGTTCTTCCTCAGGATCTCGCGCCCCTCCTCCTCGCGCGTGCCGCTAAGGCGCACGACCAGCGGCAGCTTCATCTTGAGGTTGTCGCGCGCGGTCACGACCCCCTTCGCCACCTCGTCGCCGCGCGTGATGCCGCCGAACACGTTGATCACGACGCCCTTCACCTTCGGGTTCATCAGGATCACGGCGAGCGCGTTCTCGACAACCTCTGCCTTGGCGCCGCCGCCGATGTCGCAGAAGTTGGCCGGCCGTCCGCCCGCGCGCTGGACCAGGTCGAGCGTGCCCATGCACAGGCCCGCGCCGTTGCCGATGATGCCGATGTCGCCGTCGAGCGACACGTACGTGAGCCCGCGCTTCTTGGCCTCGACCTCGTACGGATCGCCCTCCAGGACCGCGCCGTACCTCTCCTCGAGGTCCTTGTGGCGCCACGCGGCGTTGTCGTCGATCTCGAGCTTGGCGTCGCCCGCGACGACTTCGCCGCTCTTCGTCACCACGAGGGGGTTGATCTCGGCGGTCAGAGCGTCGTAGTCGGGGATGGCGCGGTACAGCTTCGCGATGATGCTGATCAGCGGCCGCGAGAGGTCGCCCAGCTCCGCGTCGTAGGCGAGCTGCGCGAGCTCGAAGTTCAGCGGTCCCCGCCACGGGTTCGGATAGAGGCGGGCGATCGAATCCGGCGACTCTTCGGCCACCTGCTCGATGTCCATCCCGCCCTTGGCGGAGAGCATCAGGATGTTGGCGCGCGCGTCGCGGTCGACGGTGAAGCCGAGGTAGATCTCGCGCTCGATCTCCAGCGCGGCCTCGCAGTAGACGAGCGGCACCTTGAAGCCCTTGATGTCCATGCCGATGATCTGCTGGGCGGCGCGGCGGGCCTCGTCCGCGGAGCCGGCGAGCTTGATGCCGCCCGCCTTGCCGCGTCCCCCGACCGGCACCTGCGCTTTGACCGCGACGGGGCCAAGCCTGGCGAACGCCGCGGCCGCCTCGTCGGGATTGCGCGCCACCACGCCCGGCGGGATCGCGATGCCAAGCGAGGCCAGGACCTCTTTGGCCTGGTACTCGAGGAGCTTCACCCTAAGGCGAAGGGTGGAAGGGGCAGGTCAGGTTCGCGTCCCCGTTCGTGTAGCCGTTGCAGAACCCGCGCTGAAAGTCGGCGCTGTTGAACATGAAGACGGTCAGGCCGATCCCGAGCAGAAGCACGATGACCAGCGCGAACCCGCAGCCGATCAGCACCGCGGGCACCGCCGAAATCCCCCTGCGCTGCGGCGCCTGCGCGCCTACCGGCCGCCACGCGTTGCCGTCCCAGTACTGGAGCCCGTCGTCCGAGATCCAGCGGCCCTGCGCGTCCTGCCTTGGCACGGCCTAAGTGTCGCTTAAAGCGGGATGTTGCCGTGCCATCTCGGGCTCCGATGCCGCTCCTTGCGCATGGCTATCCGGAGCGCCCGGATAAGCGTGGAGCGGGTGCGCCCCGGTTCGATGACGTCGTCGATGTAGCCGCGCTCGGCGGCGATGTACGGGTTGGCGAACCGCTCGGTGTATTCGCTCACGAGCTCGGCCCGCTGCGCGGCGCCGCTGCTGAGCTCTTTCCGGAAGAGGATGTTCACCGCGCCCTCCGGCCCCATGACCGCGATCTCGGCCGTGGGCCATGCCACGTTGAAATCGGCGCGGATGTGCTTCGAGCACATGACGCAGTAGGCGCCGCCGTACGCCTTGCGCGTGATCACGGTCAGCTTTGGCACCGTCGCCTCGCTGAAGGCGTAGAGCAGCTTGGCGCCGTGGCGGATGATGCCGCCGTACTCCTGAGACGTGCCCGGCAGAAACCCCGGCACGTCGACAAACGTGACGAGGGGGATGTTGAAGGCGTCGCAGAAGCGCACGAACCGCGCCGCCTTGTCCGACGCGTTGATGTCGAGCGCGCCGGCCATGACCTTGGGCTGGTTGGCGACGATACCCACCGGCTTGCCGTCGAGGTGAGCGAATCCGACGACGATGTTCATGGCGTAGTAGGTCTGGACCTCGAGGAACTCGCCGCTGTCGACGACGGCGGTGATCACGTCCTTGATGTCGTAGGGCTCCTTCGGGTTGTCGGGGATGACGGTGGCCAGGGACGGGGCCGCGCGCTCGGGGTCGTCGGTGGGCTGGACGCTCGGCGGCTGCCCCTCGCAGCTCTGCGGGATGTACGCGAAGAGCTTCCGCACCTGGGTGAAGCACTCCTGCTCGCTCTCGGCGAGGAAATGCGCGACTCCGGAGCGGACGTTGTGGACCTCGGCGCCGCCGAGCGAGTCGAAGGTGACGTCCTCGCCCGTGGTGACGCGGATCACCTCCGGGCCGGTGATGAACATGTAGCCCACCCCGTGGACCATGAACGTGAAGTCCGTGATCGCGGGCGAGTACACCGCCCCCCCGGTGCACGGGCCGAGGATGAGGCTCAGCTGCGGCACCACCCCGCTGGCCTCGACGTTACGCCAGAAGATCTCGGCGTAGCCGGCGAGCGAGACCACGCCCTCCTGGATCCGCGCACCGCCGGAGTCGTTGATGCCGATGATCGGGATGCGGTTGCTGAGCGCGAGGTCCATGGACTTGATCACCTTCTCGGCGAACACCTCGCCGAGGGACCCGCCGAACACGCTCGCGTCGTGGCTGAACAGCATCACGTCGCGGCCGCCGATCTTCGCCATCCCGGTGACGACGCCGTCGCCGGGCACGCCGTCGCCATGGCGGGCGAAGAGGTCGATCTCCTCGAACGAGTTCCGGTCGACCAGGCGCGAGATCCGCTCCCTCGCGGTCAGCTTGCCCTTGGCGTGCTGCCGCTTGAACGCCTCGGCGTCGCCGTGGCCCGCCTCGTACTTCCGCTGCCGAAGCTCGTTGAGCGGGTCGACCTTTCGTGTGGTCACTTCTGCATGAACATCCAGCGGTGTCCCTCGAGATCCTCGGCGCGGTAGCGCTCGCCCTGCTCTCCTTCCTCGAGCTCGGACAGGATCCTCGCCCCCTGCTCGCGCGCCCGGTCAAAGTGGCCTCTGACGTCGTCCACGTGGACGAGCACCCCGTCGACGATGTACGGGACCTCCTGCCAGCGCGCCGCCGCCTCGCACTCCTCGCGATGGTGCTTGGGGCCGTGGTAATGCGGAGAGGGGGTCGCCAGCATGATCACGCCACCGTCGAGCTCCATCTCGCCGTGGGTGAGACGGCCGTTCTCCACCCGCCGGTCCAGCTCTTTGAAGCCGAATGCCCGGGCGAGCCAGTCCATCGCCGCGGGACCGTTTTCATACGCCAGCATCGGAATCACCGCCTGAGCCATCACGCAGCCTCCCCTGGGTGGTATTCGCCGAACACGCCGCGCAGCACGCGGCAGCACTCCCCGATCGTCACGTAGTCCGCGAGCGCCGCCTTCAGCGGGGGCATGAGGTTTTCGGTTCCGCGCGCCGCCCGCTCGAGATCGGCGAGATGCCGCTCGACCGCGGCCTTCGAGCGCCGGGCCCGCAGCTTCTTCAACGCGCGCGCCTGGGCGACCTGCTGCCGGGCGCTGATGCGCATGATCTCGACCGGGCGCGCATCCGTCTCGGTGTAGCGGTTGAGGCCGACGATCACGCGCTCACCGGACTCGATGCGCCGCTGGAGCCGGTACGCGCTGTCGGCGATCCGGCGCTGCGTCCAGCCTTTCTCGATGCAGCTCACGGCGCCGCCGAGCTCGTCGATCTCAGCCATGATGGCGAGCGCTTCCTCCTCGACGCGGTCGGTGAGGTTCTCGACGTAGTACGAGCCGCCGAGCGGGTCGGCGACATATGGCACCGCCGACTCGTAGCCGATGACCTGCTGCGTGCGCAGCGCGATCTCGGCCGCGCTCTCCGACGGGAGGCCGAGCGCCTCGTCGTAGGCATTGGTATGCAGGGACTGCGTGCCACCGAGGACGGCGCTCATCGCCTCCAGCGTCGTGCGCACCACGTTGTTCAGCGGTTGCTGCGCGGTCAGGGTCACGCCGCCGGTCTGGGTGTGGAACCTCAGCGCCTGCGAGCGTTCGTCGCGGGCGTGGAAGCGATCGCGCATGATCCGCGCCCACATCCGGCGCGCGGCGCGAAACTTCGCCACCTCCTCGAAGAAGTCCATGTGGCACGCGAAGAAGAACGACACGCGCGGCGCGAAGTCGTCGACGGCGAGCCCGGCGGCCCGCGCCGCCTCCACGTAGGCGATGGCGTGGCTGAGAGTGAGCGCGATCTCTTCGGCCGCGGTCGAGCCGGCTTCGCGCATGTGGTAGCCGGAGATGGAGATGGTGTTCCAGTTGGGCAGGCTGCGCTTGCAATAGGCGAAGAGGTCCGTGATCAGCCGCATCGACGGCTGGGGCGGAAAGATGTAGGTGCCACGCGCCGCGTACTCCTTGAGGATGTCGTTTTGCACCGTGCCGGTGATCTTCTCCGGCGGGCAGCCCTGCTTCTCGGCGACGAGCTGGTACAGCAGCAGCAGCATCGCCGCGGTGGCGTTGATCGTCATCGACGTCGAGACCTTCTCCAGCGGGATGTCGTGGAGGAGGATCTCCATGTCCTCGAGCGAGTCGATGGCCACGCCCACCTTGCCCACCTCACCGTTCGCCATCGGGTCGTCGGAGTCGTAGCCGATCTGCGTCGGCAGGTCGAACGCGACCGACAGGCCGGTCTGGCCCTGCTTCAGCAGGAACCTGTAGCGCTTGTTGGACTCGGCCGCCGTGCCGAAGCCCGCGTACTGGCGCATCGTCCACAAGCGGCCGCGGTACATGTCCTTGTGGATCCCCCGCGTGAACGGGAACGACCCGGGCATGGGTTCTTCCGCACGACGGTCCTCGATCGAGTAGACCGGCTTCAGCGGCAGGCCGCTGTCGTTTCTGAGGGGGGACTCCCCCCTGTCGCGACGGCCGGGCATAGCCCGTCCATCGCTATCCCCCTGCTGGAGCTCGGTCATGCCTCGACGAACTCCGTCAACACTCCGCCCACGCTCTTCGGATGGACGAAGGCGATGCGCGTGCCGTGCAGGCCGATGCGCGGCTCCGCGTCGATCATCTCCAGGCCCTCGGCTCGGGCGTCGGCGATCGCCTGGTCGATGTCGGGCACGGCGACGGCGATGTGATGCAGGCCCGGGCCGCGCTTGGCCAGGAACTTGCCGACGGGCGTGTCGTCGCGGAGCGGCTGGAGCAGCTCGACCTCGGCCTCGCCGGCGCGCAGAAAAGCCGCCTTCAGCCCGTCCTTCTCGTTGGACGCCCGGTGCGTGAGCTCGGCGCCGAACACCCTCTGGTAGAGCTCGACCGCGGCGTCCAGGTCGTCGACGGCCACCCCGACGTGGTGGATCTTCACGACTTGTAGTCGTACCAGCCTTCGCCGGTCTTGCGCCCGAGCTTGCCGGCTTTGACCTTCGCCTCGAGCTGGGGCGACGGCCGGTAGCGCTCGTCGCCGGTGGTCCTGTACATGTGCAGGCGCGCGTTGTAGGTCACGTCCAGGCCGCTGAAGTCGCCGAGCCGGAACGGGCCCATCGGCCAGTTCAGCCCCTTCTCCACGGCGGTGTCGATGTCCTCGAAAGAAGCCACGCCGGCGTCGAGCAGCCGGTACGCCTCCTGCGAGGCCGCATGGAGGATGCGGTTGACGATGAATCCGTCGATCTCCTTGTTGAGGACGACAGGCGTCCGTCCCATCTCGCGCGCCAGCTTGACCGCTCGGTCGACAGCTTCGCCGGAAGTCTTCGGTCCTCGCACCACCTCAACCAGGTCCATCACCAGGACGGGGAAGAAGAAGTGCATGTTCAGGCAGAGCTCGGGACGCCTGGTGACGTCTGCCAGCTTGCTGATCCCGATGGTCGACGAGTTGCTCGCGAGCACCGCCTCGCGCGGAGCGGCGCGGTCGAGCTCGTTGAAGATCGACCGCTTGATCTCGAGATCTTCGAAGACGGCCTCGATCACAAAGTCCGCGTCGCGCACGGCGCTGTCCAGATCGGTGGTGACATGCACGCGCTCGAGCGCGAGCTGCGCGTTCTCCTGCGAAAGCCGGCCTTTCTCGACCCGGCGGGCGAGGTGACCCTGGTTGGAGTCGCGCGCCTTGCGCAGCTGGGCCTCGTCCTTGTCGTGGAGCGCGACGTCGATGCCGTGCAGCGCCGCCTGCTGCGCGATCTGCGCGCCCATCGATCCAGCCCCGACGACCGCGAGCCTCATTGCATTCAAGTTGCCCATCCTTGCCGGGCTTCAGCCCGCAACGGAGAAGATGCGCGTCACGGTATTCAGCGTCGCCAGGTTGCCGAGCAGGCCGTCGATCCGCAGCTTGCCCCCCACCAGCTTGGCCGCGACCCCGCGACCGACCTCGTCGTAGTAGACGGGCATACCGAAGAGCCCGATCCTCAGGTTGCTGAGGTTCATCACCGTGCCGGCCTCGGCCCGGATGGTCAGGTCGCGCTTCGGCTCCAGGCCGTTGTGCACGACCAGGTGGCCGCGCTGAAAATCGAGGGTCACCCCTTCGTCGATGTCGGTGACGAAGATGCCCACACGAGCCGCCAGCGAGTCGAAGTCCTTCCGCTTCTCGGGCCGGCTCTCGACGTTGGCCTCGATCAGCCCGCCGAGCATCGACGCAAAGGCGCTCGGCTCGACGTCGGCATATTCGACCGGCTTTTGCGTTGCTACTTTTCGTCGGGCCATTCGACCGGCACCCGCGTCGTGCATTCGGTCATCTCTTGCGAAGCCTTGGTGTAGCGCACGATCGTCGGCAGGTCACCCTTGAGCTTGAGCTTGCCCTGGAGCATGCCCTTGGTGGCGTCGAGCTCCTTGGTCGCGACCTGCTTCCAGCGCGAGTACGGCGCCGTGATCACGAAGTCGCACTTCTGGGCCTCGGCCGCCGGCCCGACCTTGATGTCGCGCGCCGAGCCGTCGAACAGGTCCATCACCACGCCCTTCGCGTCCGGGAAGTTCTTGTCCGGCTCGGCCTCGACGACAAGCCCGACGGTCCACTTCCAGCCCTTGGCCGCCGATTTGTAGACGCTCGACCTGTTGACCTCGTCCTTGAACTGCGTGGCCCACTCGTCGGAGAAAGCCTTTACCGCCATTTCGACCTCCAGACTAGCCAACGAAATCTCCGACCTCGACCGAGCCCGGCCTGACGACGCGACAGTACACGCCCATCCGCTCGTCGTGCAGGTCGACCAGGACGCGAAGGATGTCTGGGGAAGCTTCGGTCGTGTCGGGATCCATGGTGATGACCTTGCAGCGCTCGCAGCGGCTTGTCACCTCGAGCTCGGCCTCGCCCGCGCGGATGACCCGGCCCAGCCACCGCAGCTCCTCCTCCGGCTCGAGTCCCTCCACGTAGAGGTTGGCGCGGAACCTGCGGTGGTCGAGTGGCATCCCGGCCTCGAGCGCGAACGCCCGCACCGAGGCCAGGTTGACGATCAGCACCTGCGAATCGTCGAAGTTGGCGCCGGGAAGCTCGCGCAGCTCCAGCGGTCGCGCCGACTCCTCCTTGAAGCGCGGCAGAAGGTCCTGATGCAGGTCGACGACCGAACCGTCCGCGGCCACGACCTCCAGCGCCCGCCCGGCGAGCCGCGCGTGATAGGTCATGAGCGGCGAGTGCTGCTTGATGTTGAACCACTTGCCGTCGCGGTTTGGCGAGCGGTCGATGAAAGCCCAGCGACGATCGCCCTCGAGCCCTTGCTCGGTCACCATGCACCTTTCGAGGCGCTCGCCGGCCATCGACTTGACGGGATAGCGCCAGACCTCCGTGACCGTGGCCATGTGCCCGCAAGCGTACCGGCACCAGTACGATCCACCTGGGGATGGTGGAGGCGCGCACCTTCGAGCCGCTCTCGGCGCGAGACGCCTGGTTTCTTTACGCCGAGCGCCCGGACACGCCTCTCGACCTCGGCACCGTCTACGTCTTCGAAGGCGGCTCGCGAGTCCCCGGCGGCCGCGGGGCGATGGGTATCGAGGAGACCGTGGCCGAGCGGATCCACCTCGTGCCGCGATACCGGCAGCGCATCCATCGCGTGCCTCTCAACCTCGGCCATCCGGTGTGGGTGGACGACCCGCACTTCGACCTCGGCGCGCACATCCGCCGCGAGGTCCTGCCATCGCCCGGGGACGGAGCGCAGCTGCGCCGACTGGTCGCCCGGATCCTGGCCCGACCGCTGGACAAGAGGCGCCCTCTGTGGGAGATGACGCTCATCACCGGTCTTCGTGGCGGGCGGGTCGTCATCGTCAACAGGGCGCACCACGCGATGGTCGACGGCGTTTCCTCGCTCGACATCCTCACCCTCCTGCTGGACGCCGACCCCGAGGGCTACCGCCCCGAGCCGCCGGCCTCTCCATGGAAGCCTCGACCCTCCCCCTCGAACTGGCAGCTGGTCCGGCCGCTCCTGTGGGACCTGCGAGATCGAAGAGACGGGGGGAGGACGCGACTGCCGGTGGTGTGGCGCACGCGGCTGGTCCCGTGGTCGGGCATGCTCAAGCTCGGCGGCACGATGGTCAGGCCGCGGCCGGACCTTTTCTTCAACCGCAAGCTCGGCCCGCAGCGGACAGGGCGCGGCCTCAAGGTTCCCCTCGCCTCGTTCAAGGCGCTGAAGGACCGCTATGGCTGCACGGTCAACGACGCCGTGCTGGCGGTTGTGGCCGAGGCGCTGCATCGCTGGTTCAAGGAGCGCGGCGAGCAGGTGCCGGCGAAGGTGCGCGTCTTCTGCCCGGTGAGCGTGCGCGCCGATGCCGCGCACGGCCGTATCGGCAACCAGATCAGCGGCATGGTCTTCGAGCTGCCGACAAGCGACCTCTCGATCGAGGACCGGCTGAAGCGGATCAAGGTGACCACCGGCGACCTGAAGCGCACGCGGCAGGCCGTCGCCGCCGACAAGCTGGCCGGCCTCGCCGAGTGGGCGCCGCCATCGCTGCTCGTGCTCGCCGGCCGCGTCATGTCCACGCCCCAGGCGGGCGCGAACATCAACGTCACCAACGTCCCGGGCCCGCAGTTCCCTCTCTACTCCGGCGGCGCCGAGCTGCTGGAGGTCTGGCCGTTCGCGCCGCTCTACCCGTCGATGGGCCTGGGGGTGGCGATCGTCTCCTACAACGGCAGCGCGTACTTCGGGTTGAGCGCCGACCCATCGGTCGTGCCGGACGTAGAGGAGTTCACCCGCGACCTGCGCCAGGCCGCGGCGGACTGCACCGCGCTGGCCGGCCCCGGGTAGCGCGCGGGTTAGGATGGCCCCGATGCGCGCCACGGACGTGCTGCGGATGCTGCTCAAGGGGTCGTTCGGCATGCTCGAAGAGCGCATCGGCGCGGCCCGCGACGACGAGTGGCGCGGCCGCGCGCTGCCGGGCACCAGCAAGCCTGGCTTCATCATCTGGCACTGCGCCAGGATCCTCGACTGGACGATCCACTCGGCGGTGCAGGGCGTGCCCGAGGTCGCCGACTCCGAGCGCTGGCGGGAGCGCTTTCCGCGTGAGGCGGCCTACGGCGCGGGCATCCCGGCCGCCCTCGCCGACCAGGTGGCCGATTCGACGCCTGCGCGCCTCGTGGCCGAGTATCTCGTCGAGGTCCGGACGCCCGTGCTGGCGTGGTTCGACCGGCAGGACGACAGCTCGCTGGAGGCGGTGCCGGCGCTCCAGGAGCACCAGGCGCTGCGCCCCGGCTATCTCGACCCGAGCGTCTGGGCGGAGGTCGCCGACCTGAACGGCCTACCGGCGTGGCAGCTGCTCATGCGCCCGGCCGGCGCGCACATCAGACGCCACATGGGCGAGTACGACCTGCTCGTCGAAGCCCTACGGGCGGGAGCGGCTACGCCTCGAGGGTGAAGCGCAGAGTGTTCTGACCGATGGCGATCATGTCGCCGTCGGACAGCTGCTTCTCGATCACCGGCTCGCCGTTGACCAGCGTGCCGTTGGTGCTGCCCAGGTCGCTGATCCAGAACGAGCCCGAGCGGGCCTCGATCCGGCCGTGATGGCCTGAGGTCGCGGGGTCCCCGACGACGACGTCGTTGTCGGGCGCGCGCCCGATGTTGACCATCTGGCTCGGCAGGGCCACGATGCGGCCGGCGAACGGACCGGTCTCGAACGTCAGCAGGGCGGCGAAGCCGGAGCCCGACGCGATCTCTTCCGGGGGCATCGCCTGCAGCGAGACGGTCCGCTTCGCGTCCGCGTTGGGGTCCGTCTGCTGCCAGGCGGGGATCACGGACGTCGCCTCTTCGAACGAACCTGCATCTGAAGGTGAGCCGTTCCCTGGAGAAGCGACGGGGGCGCCCGACGGCCAGGCGACGAGGGTGGCGCTGACGTCGGGCGCCGCGTGGGCGGCGACCGGCTCGGCCGCGGCCGCCGCGGGCGCGGGCTCGGGCACGCGTTCGAGCTCGTGCGCGGCAGGTGTGACCGGCTCGGCCGGCGTCGCCACCCCATCGTCGAAGGCCGACAGCACGGGCTCGGTGATGGCCGAGCCAGGCTCGGGCTCCGGCTCGGCCTCCGGCTCCGGCTCATGCGATACGGGGACGGGCTCCGGCTCGACCTCCGCCACCGGCTCGGCCTCGACCTCAGCCTCGGCGACCAGAGGCTCGGGCTCAGGCTCAGGCTCGGATTCGACCTCGAGCTTGGGCTCCGCCCGCGCGGCGGGCTCGGCTTCCCCCTGCGCGACAGGCTCGGACTCGG
>VBJE01000310.1:2832-3168 GCA_005879675.1 Chloroflexota bacterium | reverse complement strand
GTAGCCGATTCCCCTGGCGATGCCGGTCACCGGCTCGCCGAAGACGGTGACCTCGCCTTCGCTGGCGGGCTCGAGGCCGGAGATGAGGGCCAGGGTGGTGGACTTGCCGCAGCCCGTCGGGCCGACCACCGCGCAGAACTCGCCCGGCTGGATGGCCATGTCGAGATCGCGAAGGGCGGTGAAGACCGAGCCGGAGGGGGTGAGGAATCGCTTCGTCACGCCACGCAGCTCGACGGCGGAGGTGGCCATGTTTTCGACTTTGCCCGCCCTCGTCGCGCTACGCAATCGATGCGGTCGTTGTGGCCGTTTTGGTCGGTTTGGTCACCGCCCGGCCAC
>VBJE01000310.1:0-2793 GCA_005879675.1 Chloroflexota bacterium | reverse complement strand
CATTCTGCTGAGCGCATTGATGGGCGCCGCGGCTGCCGTGTGGCAGGCGCGGCAGGAGCTCGACCGCCAGTACGAGCAGCGATCGCTCGCCATCGCCCAGTCCGTCGCGTCGGACGTCGCGATCCAGGCCGCCCTGCTGAGTGGCGACCCGAGCGGCCTCATCCAGCCGGCGGCCGAGCGGGTTCGGCAGTCGACGGGCGCGACCTACGTCGTGGTCACCGACCGCCAGGGCATCCGCTTCTCGCACCCCAACCCGGCGATGATCGGCAAGCCGGTGGACGAGGACCCGAGCAGCGTCCTCGCCGGCAATACCTGGGTCGGCATACAGACGGGAACGCTCGGCATCTCAGCGCGGGGCAAGGCGCCGATCTTTCGCGACGGCAGCGTCATCGGAATGGTCTCGGTCGGCTTCCTCGAGACCGCCGTCTTCAATCAGCTCCTGGCCGACGTTCCGGGATTCGTGCTGACACTGCTGCTCGCGCTCGGGCTCGGAGTGGGGGGCTCGCTGCTCCTGGCGTCGCGTCTCAAGCGGCAGACTTTCGGCCTCGAGCCGTACGAGATCGCCGGCCTGCTCGAGGAGCGAGAGGCCAGCTTGCAGGGAATTCACGAAGGGGCGATCGCCACCGATGGCGACGGGACGATCACGCTGGCCAATGACGAGGCTCGCCGGCTGCTGGCCTTGCCCCCGGATTGCATCGGCCGGCGCCTGTCCCAGGTCCTGCCGCCGGGACGCCTGCTGCGATTCCTCTCGGGCGGGCTCCGTGACCAGGACGAGGTCCTGCTCGCCGGCGATCGCGTCCTCGTGGCGAGTCGCCGCGCGATTCGGGTTCGCGGACGCGAGATCGGCCACGTGGCGACGCTGCGCGACTCGACCGAGTTGACCGGGCTTGCCCGCGGCCTCGGCGTCGAAAGCCTCACCGATGCGCTTCGAGCCCAAGCCCATGAGTTCGCGAATCGCCTGCACACCATCGCGGGTCTTGTCCAGATGGGGCGGGGCGACGAGGCGGTGAAGCTCATCGCCCAGACCTCGGGCGTCCATCAGGAGCTGACCGAGGCGCTGCTCGAGCGGGTGGGCGACCCCGTGCTCGGTGCGCTGCTCCTGGCGAAGGCCGCGGTCGCCTCGGAACGAGGCATCGATCTGCGCGTGAGCGATGACACGGTCATGACCCGCAGCGCGCTCGACAGCGAGGACCTGATCACGCTGCTGGGCAACCTGGTCGACAACGCGCTCGACGCCGCGGCGAGCTCGGCCGGCGAACGCTGGGTGAGCGTGTCGGTGACCGACAGGGACGGGGACATCGTGATCAAGGTCCACGACTCCGGGCCGGGCGTTCCTGTGGGTGTCGACGGCCAGATATTCCAGGAGGGCTTCAGCACGAAGTCCGGCCACGGCCGCAAGAGCCGCGGTTTTGGTCTCGCCCTCGTCCGCCAGGTCGCGCGCCGGCACGGTGGCGACGTCGATGTCGTCAACGACGGCGGAGCCGTGTTCACGGTCCGCATTCCGGTCCAGGTGATCGCAACGCCATGATCCGAACACTCGTCGTCGACGACGACTACCGCGTTGCCGACCTGCACTCCGAGTACGTCGCCCGCATCGCCGGGTTCGTCGTCGCCGGCCGCGCCCACAACGGAGGCGGCGCGCTCGAGAGCGTGGACCAGCTGAGGCCGGACCTCGTGCTGCTCGACATCTACCTGCCCGACATGAGCGGCCTGGAGGTCCTGCAGCGACTGCGCGAAGACGACCACCCGCCGGTCGACGTGATCGCGATCACGGCGGCGCGAGACGTCGAGAGCCTTCGGTCGGCGATGCGTGGCGGCGTGGTGCACTACCTCATCAAGCCGTTTCTCTTCGGTCCCTTCGAGGAGAAGCTCCTTTCGTACGCGGCCGCTCGCGACCGGATCGCCCGTCTCGGACACGCCGAGCAGGGGGATGTGGATCGAATCTTCAGTGCCCTGCGCAGCGTCCGCAGCGACTCGCTGCCCAAGGGCCTTTCGGACACGACGCTCGAGCTCATCCTGCAGGCCCTCGGCCGCGCGAGCTCCGGCCTATCCGCGGCGGAAGTGGCCGAGAAGGCCGGTGTCAGCCGGGTCACCGCTCGCCGCTACCTCGACCATCTGTGCCAGCTCGGTCGCGCCGAGCTCACCATGCGCTACGGCGGTCCCGGGCGCCCGGAGCATCGCTACCTGCTGGTGGCCAGCACGATCAAAACCTGAGGGTTTGCCGGGTCACGCGGCGCTTCCCTTGGCCGCGCCCGCCGTGGCCGCGCCAAGGCCCATTCGGGCGGCGCTGATGTCCAGCCGCCCGTAGCCCTCCGACACCAGGCGCCGCCAGCGCTCGGCGATCGCGTCCGCCACCGGCATGACTCCGGCTCTCGCGGCGGCTTCGGCCAGGTCGAGGTCCTTGAGCGCCCACTCCAGCGAGAAGTCGGGGGAGTAGTCGCCGCCCTCCATCTTGGCCAGCTTGGCCATGGCGGCTCCCGACGCCAGGGTGCCGCCCGCCACCGCCTCGCGCAGGGCACTGTGCGCCACGCCCAGCCCGTCGGCAAGCGCGGCCACCTCGGCGGCGGCCTCGATCTCGAACGCGAGCCAGGTGTTGAGCACCAGCTTCAGGCGGCTGCCGGCCCCGGCCTCGCCCAGCCATACCGGCCGCCCGAGAGCCTGGAACACCGGCTCCACGAGGGGTCTTGCGCTCTCGGGACCTGAGGCGAGGATGACGAGCCGGCCGGTCCGCGCCGGCTCTCGGCTGCCGGTTACAGGGGAGTCGACGAAGTTGACATCCGGGCGCGTGGCTGC
>VBJE01000309.1 GCA_005879675.1 Chloroflexota bacterium | reverse complement strand
AGTTTGGCTTTCCTGATGGCGCGCTGCGCGCCCTTGATGTCGTAACGCACGCGACGAAACTCGAACGTCTTCTCGTCCACATCCCAGACGCCGTAGCTGGCGGTCGGCAAGCCGTCGCGCGGCTGGCCCACGCTCCCGGGATTCACCAGCGAAGGTCCGGTGAGTCGAAATGTGTCCACCCGATACTCATGAGTCACGGCGCCGTTCGCGAGGCCGAAGATGCCCGGGACATGCGTGTGACCGTGAAAACAGATGCCTCCGTCCAGCAACTCGAGGTTGGCGTGCGCCACCGCGGTGTCGAGCACGTATTCGTAAATGTGGTCGCGCGGGCTTGCGTGCACGAGCAGCACCTCGTGCTCGACCTGGCTGTCTGGCAACTTCCGCAACCATTCCAGCCGCTCCTGTCCTATCACCTCAATTGTCCAGCGAACCACCGCGGCCGCGTCGTCGTTGAACCACTCGAGGATCTCGGGATCGGTACATGCGCGGTCATGGTTGCCGACCAGCGTCGGCCACTTGCGCTGCATCACCTCGTCCACGCATCGCTTGGGATCGCCGCCATATCCGACGACGTCGCCCAGGCAAAGCGTCTCCTCGACCGGTGGACAGTCGCGCAACACCGCCTCGAGCGCATGCCAGTTGGCATGGATGTCGGAGAGGATCGCGATCCTCAAGCCGGCCGCTCGTAGAGGCGCGGGTAGATGTGATCGAAGAGGATGCGCAGGGTGGCGGCGATCGGGACCGCGACGAACATGCCCAGGATTCCGCCCCAGCTGAAGCCTGCGATCAGGGCGACGATGACGAGGATGGGCGGCAGCTTCACCGCGTCACCCACGATCTTCGGGTAGACGACGTTCAGGATGACGTTGGAGATCAGCAGGTAGACCAGCGCGATCACCAGCGCTGTTTCCGGTGAAACCGACAGGCCGACGAGGATCGCCGGGATGGCGCCGAGGAACGGCCCGAAGTACGGAATGAGGGCGGTGACGCCGGCGATGAGGCCGAGGGCGATCGGGTCAGGCAGCCCAAAGGCCGCGCAAGCGATGCCGGAGGAGATGCCGATCAGTCCGGCGATGATCAGCTGGCCGCGCACATAGGCGTACAGCATCTTGCGCACCTGGCGCCAGATCTGGTCGAAATCTGTGCGGTAGTCATTGGGCACGAAACGGCGGAGGTCTCGACGAACCGCCGGCGCTTCCAGGGCGAGAAGGAAGGCGACGATGAACATCAGCAGGAGCTGCAGCGCGGTGGTGAGGGCGGTGAGCCCGAGCGTGACGGCGTTGCCAAATTGGCCGAGAAGGTACTCGCGCAGGTGCGAGCTGACGGTCTCGGTGACGCCTTTGAGATCGATGTCGATGCCGAAGACGCGGATCGGCTGCAGGCCGTTCAACCGATCCTGAGCGGCGGCGGCCAGGCTTGGCGCTTGCACTTGCAGCTGTTCGACTTCGCTGACACCAAGGGGGACGATGAGGAGGACGAGGCCGGCGAGGGCGACGATGATGCCGATGAAGACGACGACGATCGCCAGCACGCGAGGCACGCCGGCGGCGTGGAGTCGGATTACCGCGGGCTGGATGAGGAATGCAATGGCCGAGCCGAGCACGAAGGCGCCCAGGAAGTCGCGCAGAAGGAACAGGATCGTGATCGCGACGACCAGGGCGGCGATGCCGAAGGCGATCTGGAGATAGCGACGGCGACGTTTTGGATCGAGAGACCACGCCGAAACAGCAACACCACTGATCGGGGCTGGACTCTCGAGCTCTGTCTCGCGGGGCTGTCCCGGGTGCGGGTTGGGGCGCACGTTATGCAATCACCCGCAGTATGACGAGCCGAACCTGGCCCCGAGCCGGCCTTAGGTCTTGGCTTGCTGGAGGGCGGCCTCTTCATACGCGGCACCGTGGAGAGGGTTGACCGTGCTGCGCCCGGCCGCGATGGCGTACAAGGCAAGGATGACCAATCCAACACCGAGGACGCCGTACGTATAGCCGGGGCTGGCAAACTTCGTGATCAAGCCGCCGACGGCCAGGCCGATGATGCCCGCCGTCTGCGCAAGGCCGAATCTCGTGGCCATAACGCTGCCTCGTGTGGAGCTGTCTGCTGCTTCCACGAGCGCGGTTTGGCTGGCCACCGAATAAATCGGATTGCCAACCGACGCGACGAGCAGGGCAATCAGCACAATCCAGAATTGGTTCGTAGACGCAATCGCAAGGGAAAAGGCCCCGGTCAGAAGCAGACCGGCCCCTACAGTTCGCAAGGAACCGATCACCCCCAACCGGCTCACGACCACTGCCCCGACGAACACGCCAACCGAAGACACCAATTCCAGAGTCGAGTAAGCCTGCGAGCCATCGGTAGAAATCGCATACGCGAGCGAAAACAGCGCCGGGAAGCTCATTGGTATCAGGAAAGCGGCGAGTGTGCTGAGGACGAGATACGGCCGCGCCTCTATCAGGGACCACGAACGCCGCATCGCACCTGAGACCTTAGTGGCTACCGCGCCGCCGCCCAGGTTTGGTATCCCGAGGACAATTCCTGCCGCAAGCACAAACGTCACCGCGTCGCCGATGAACAGCCACCTGCTGTCGATGGGATCTTGAAATCGCGTGAGGAATGCCGCCGCGAGCCCAAATCCGATTGCGCCCGCCAGCATTGTCGTGGCGGAAACAATTGCGTTCGCCTTGCCCACTTGGCCGGACGGAACCAGGCTGGGAATTGCGGCCTGTTTCGCCGGCTGCACCACCGCGTTTATGCACGAGACTACAAACAAGATCGGAATGATGAGGTACCAGGCCGGACCGATTAGAAATGGCGTCGCGATGAGCACTGCCGCCCTGGCAAGCTCAAGCGACACGACAAGACGTCGACGTGGTATTCGATCAGCCAAGCCGCCTAACGCGCCGGTCACCAGGATTGTGGCCACCGCCTGGACGATGAACGCTAGTGCCACGAGGCGTGGGTCATGCGTCTTGTAGAAGATCCATATCAGCGCCGCAACCTGAGTGAGGGGGTCGCCGAGCGAGGAGACTCCGATAGCGGCGATCAGACTGCTGAAACCGGCATTAGTTCTGAGCACCCGCAACGCTGTAATGCGACGCGGAACCTCCGGCCGATCTTGGACTTCCATTGGGTTCAACCCGTGGAGCTCGCGAAGCGCATCGACCACATTGGGGTCGTACCACTGATTCGCGCGACGACTGATGTCTTCGACACCTTCGATCGGCGTCATGGCGGACCTTCTGTAGAGGCGGGCACCAGTAATGGTGTCAAAGCTGTCAGCTACCGAGAGGATCCGCGAGCCAAAGGGTATGACGTCACCCTTTAGCCCGGCCGGGTAACCAGATCCGTCCCATCGTTCGTGATGGTGTCTTACGAGGGGAGCCACGTCGGCCAGAGCCGAGTGCTGAGCAATCATGTCAGCACCAATGTCCGGGTGGCGACGCATGATCTCCCACTCTTCCTCGGTGAGCGGGCCTGGCTTATTAAGGATGTCGTCCCGCACGCCGATCTTGCCAAGGTCATGGAGAGACCCTGCCGTACGAATGGACTCGACTTCTCGGTCACCTAGCTCAAGTAGGTCTCCCAGTCTAAATCGCCCAAGCGCGCCGCGAGCTCAGCGACGCGAATCGAGTGAGATTCGGTATAGCGATCACGAGCGTCCAAAGCCTGAGCGGCAAGGTCGAGCGTCTGATCTTTGAGGAGCGTTTGTCTTTGGGCGTCGGCTACGTTGCCCCGAACAGCCAACACAAAGCCAAACAATCCAGGGGCCATTAGGTACCCAACCGGCGTCTGAAGAAGCAGGTAGATGATTCCGCCGGAGAAACTCAGGGCCGCAGTTCCGATCAAGGCGGTTACACCGATGTTTTCGAACAAAGTAGTGACAAGAGACGTTCTTGACACAAAGGCCATACCCAGGGCAGTCAGGGTGTAGTTAAGGCTTAGAGCGGACGCTACATACACGACGGTTTTCACAGGCACCCACTCGATGCCAGACCCGAATGACGCTACTGCGATCGAAGGGATGACATAAGCAGTGGCGACCATGGC
>VBJE01000308.1 GCA_005879675.1 Chloroflexota bacterium | reverse complement strand
CGCCCCGAACATCAACTCCTACAAGCGCTACGCGGCCGGCAGCTGGGCGCCGACGACGCTCGCGTGGGGCCACGACAACCGCACGTGCGGCTTCCGCATCGTCGGCCACGGCCAGCACCTGCGCACGGAGTCGCGCATCCCGGGCGCGGACGTCAACCCCTACCTGTGCTTCGCCGCCCTGCTGGCGGCGGGACTGCGCGGCATCGAGGAGAACCTGCCCCTGCCCCCCGAGTTCAAGGGCAACGCGTACGAGTCGGACGTGCAGCGCTTCCCGCACGCGCTGCGGGACGCGATCGGGTGCCTCGAGCACGGCCAGATGGCGCGCGAGGCGTTCGGCGAGGACGTGATCGACCACTACCTGAACTACGCGCGGACCGAGCAGGCGCTGTTCGACAAGGTGGTGACGACCTACGAGCGGGAGCGGCTCTTCGAGCGTGGGTAGACTCGACCGCAAGGTCGTCGTCATCACCGGCGCGGCCGGCGGGATCGGGCGCGAGGCCGCTTTGCTCTTCTCCTCCGAGGGGGCGCGGGTCTGCGTCGCCGACGTCGGCCGGGAGGCGGGCGAGAAGACCGCGTCCGAGTGCCGCGACGCGTTCTTCTTCGCCGCTGACGTCAGCAGCCCGGAGAGCGTGCGGGCGATGTACGCGGAGACCGAGAAGCGCTACGGCCGGATCGACGTTCTCTACAACAACGCCGGCATCATGCCGGCGGACGACGACTCGATCCTGACCACGGAGCCGGACGCGTGGGACCGCGTGCAGGCGGTGAACGCCAAGGGCGTGTTCCTGTGCTGCAAGTACGGCATCCCGTATCTCCTGAAGGGCGGCGGCGGGTCGGTGATCAACGTCGCGTCGTTCGTCGCCCTCGTCGGGGCGGCGACGTCGCAGATCGCCTACACGGCGTCGAAGGGCGCGGTGCTGTCGATGACGCGTGAGCTGGGCGTGCAGTTCGCGCGCCAGGGCGTGCGCGTGAATGCCCTGTGCCCGGGGCCGGTCGAGACGCCGCTCTTGATGAGGATCTTCAACGAGGACCCGGGGGCGTACCAGCGCCGGCGTATGCACCTGCCCATGGGCCGCCTGGCGAAGGCGCGGGAGATCGCCAACGCGGCGTTGTTCCTGGCCAGCGACGAGTCGAGCTACGTCAACGGCGCGACGTTCCTGGTCGACGGCGGTCTCACCGCAGCCTACGTCACGCCCGAGTAGCCGGAATCCTCGCTATTTGCGATGAGGATTGGAGCGCGGTGGGAAGGTCAGATTGGTGGGAATCAGCGCCAGAAGGCTCGCGTAGGGGTTGGTGCTGACTTGCTTCGCGGCGGTGTAGGTCGGGGTCGTCGTGATGGAGATGGGACGTGATGCGACGGGATTCGCGGTCACCGTGGGAGGCGCCGGCACGTCTGCGG
>VBJE01000300.1 GCA_005879675.1 Chloroflexota bacterium | reverse complement strand
ATGCGCCTGACACGCGTCCTCGATCAATATCGCGCCTCGTCGGTCCGCCAGCTCACGCAGCTCGTTGATCGAGGCGGGATGACCATAGAGGTCGACGGGCATGATCACCTTGGTGCGCGGTGTGATCGAGGCCTCAACCTTCGACGGGTCGAGGCAGTAAGTCTCAGTCTCGATGTCGACGAAGACAGGCTTCGCGCCGACGAAGAGGGCCGCATTCGCGGACGACACAAATGTGAAGGGGCTCGTGATGACCTCGTCGCCAGGCCCGAGTCCGCGGGCAAGCATCAAGAGGTGCAGGGCGGCCGTCCCGGAGTTCACGGCGACGGCGTGCCTGACGCCACACCAGGCTGCAAACTCTTTCTCGAACGCTTCGACCACTGGACCCTGCGCAAGCTGACCGCTGTCGAGGACCGCGAGCACAGCTCGCTTTTCTTCCTCGCCCATCTGGGGCGCCGCCACAGGAATTGTCTTCAGCGTTTCCAAATCAGCTCCATGTTATGGATTGGAGACCTTCGACGAAGACAACGCATCGACGACGCGTTCCGCGGCGTGGCCGTCTCCGAAGAGCTGCGGCCTGGCCCCGCTGGGCCGGAAATCGCGCATCGCGGCGGCGATCTTCTCGCTGTCTGTGCCGACGAGCACGTTCCACCCCGCATCGACGGTTTCGGTCCATTCCGTCCTCTCCCGCAGCGTGATGCAGGCTTTGCCGGCGAAGTAGGCCTCCCTCTGCACCCCGCCCGAATCGGTCGCGATCGCCTCCGCGTTGTCCTCGAGCGCGAGCATCTCGAGATAGCCAACGGGGTCGATCAGCGTCACGTTCGGACCGGGCTTGACGCCCGACGACGCCAGCGCCGCCCGTGTGCGGGGATGAACTGGGAAAAGAACGCGACGGCCAGAATCCGTCACCCCGCGGAGGATGGCGCCCAGCCGCGCCTGGTCGTCGACGTTTTCCGCCCGGTGGACTGTGAGCAGCACATACCGATCCGGCTCCAGTCCCAGCTCCGCCACCAAGCCACTCGACCTGCGCGCGATCTCGACGTTCTGTCGAAACGCGTCATACATGACGTCCCCGACGGTCAGCACACCGACGGTGATCCCTTCACGGGCGAGGTTGGACGCCGCCCTGTCGGTGGGGCACAGGAGCAGATCGCTGACATGATCGGCGACGACGCGGTTCACCTCTTCGGGCATGCGGCGGTCGTAGCTGCGGAGCCCCGCCTCGACGTGCGCAACAGGGATGTGGAGCTTCGCCCCGACGAGGGCGCCCGCCAGCGTCGAGTTGGTGTCACCGTAGACAAGGATCCAGTCAGGCGACTTTTCGAGGGCGACGCTCTCGATGCCAGGCAGCATCGCCGCCGTCTGCGCGCCGTGACGTCCCGAGCCCACCTCGAGGTTGAGGTCGGGCGGGGGGATGTGCAACTGTCGGAAGAAAAGATCCGACATCGCGTCGTCGTAGTGCTGTCCCGTGTGGAGAAGGAACTCCTGGTGATCCTGGCGCACGGCGCGGGAAACGGGCGCGGCCTTGATGAACTGCGGCCGTGCGCCGACCACTGTGAGGATTTTCATGCGCCCACTATCATGGCGGGACCGCATGACTGACCGCGCGTTGCGGATCATGTTCCTGACGCACTACTTCCCGCCCGAGATCGGCGCGCCGCAGGCCCGGATGTTCGAGCTCGCCAAGCGGCTCAGCGACCTTGGCGACGAGGTCACCGTGGTCACAGCTTTTCCGAACTATCCGACGGGCATTGTCCACGAGGGATACCGTGGCCGGTTCGCGATGGAGGAGCGCATTGACGGTGTCCGCGTACTGCGGCGCTGGGTCTTCGCAACGCCCAACTCGGGCTTTTTCAAACGCATCCTCAATTGGGTGTCGTTCGCGTTGACATCCTTGACCGCCAGCCCCCGAGTCGGGCCGGTCGACGTCATCTTCGTTCAGTCCCCTCCCCTTCCGATCGGCATCGCGACGCTCGCCTACGCGCGGCTCAAGCGGGCGCCGTTCGTCTTCAACGTGAGCGACATCTGGCCGCAATCAGCGGTCGAGCTCGGGATGCTCCGAAACAGGTTCGCGATCCGCCTCGCAGAGATGCTCGAGATGCACATCTACAGGCGGGCGTCTCGAGTCACCCTGCCAACGCCCGGAATGCTGCAGCGTCTGACCGATCGCGGCGTGTCGCGTGAAAAGCTCTTCCTTCTCACGAACGGCGTGGATACATCCACCTATCGCCCGCAGGCTGCCGACCGCGCGCTTGCCCAGAAACTCGGGTTCGACGGGCGCAAGGTCTTTCTCTACGCCGGTACGCATGGCCTCTCCCAGGGGTTGGACATAATCCTCGACGCCGCGAAGCTGACGCCGCCAGACGACATCCTGTATGTGCTTGCCGGCGAGGGCGCCGACAAGGCGGCGCTCGTGGAGAAAGCACGTGTGGAGCACATCGCGAACGTGAAGTTCCTGCCCAACCAACCGAAGTCGTCGATGCCGGCGCTACTCAATCTCGCGTACGCGGGCATCGTCTCGCTCAAGCCCCTGGACCTGTTTCGCCACGCGTTGCCGTCGAAGATGTTTGAGTCAATGGCCGTCGCTCAGCCCCTCGTGGCCGCGTTATGGGGCGAGGGCGCCGACCTGGTGCAGTCGGCTGACTGCGGTGTCGTG
>VBJE01000299.1 GCA_005879675.1 Chloroflexota bacterium | reverse complement strand
GGCGGGCGACGATGGTGTCGGCTATCCGGTCACAGAGAGCAGCGCGTTCGAGAATCGACAGCCGCGCGCTGGGATGGCGAGCCCGGTTTGCCGCGTCAACGGCTGCGCGTGCATCGTCACGAGTGCCGTCGGAGACGACACCGATCACCTGGCCTGTCGCCGGGCTGACCTGTTCGAATGTCTTCCCCTCGGAGGCATCCCTCCACTGCCCGTCTATGAACAGCCGCACCCGCCGTGCCTTGACCGCGGTTTCCATCAACCTGTTCACCTCCCGTCGACCCGCGCCATAAGGCGCTTCAGGCGCCTGGTCCGCGCCGTCACGCCGGCCAGGCCGGACCGGCCCGCTCCGTTTGTCAGAGCGGAGCCGATGCCCAGGGCAAAGGCACCGGCTTGCATGAAATCAAGAGCGTTCAAGAAGTCGATTCCGCCGGTCGGTATTGGCCGAAGCTGCGGAAATGGGCCCAACAGGTCGCGAAGGTACCCCGGGCCCAGGCGGACGGCAGGAAAGATCTTGATCACCTCCACGCCGGCCGCCAAGATCTCGCCTACCTCGCTCGGCGTCAGAGCCCCGGGGACATAGGGAATGCGAGCCGATCGCGCCTTGTCGAGGACCTTCTCATTGAAGTCCGGCGAAACCAGGAAACGTGCGCCGGCCGCGATCGCGCTTGCGGCATCGGATCCATTCCGCACCGTGCCCGCTCCAACCACGGCCCGGTGCCCCAGCCGCGACACCAGCTCGGCGATAGCCTCGAGAGCGTTCGGTGTGGTGAGAGCGACTTCGATGCTGGAGATTCCGCCGCTGACGATCGCCTCCGCCAGCGGGACGGCCAGCTCTCGGTCCGGGGTGCGAACGATGGCCACAAGTCGCTCCGGCGCTATCTCCTCAGTCACCGGCTCGACCCCGCTCCTGCCAGCTCTCGAGCAGTCGCTCCATCTCGTCAAGAGTGGGATATCCCTGAAAGTCTCCAGGCGATGCGACGGCGCAGGCGCCGCACAGATTCGCTCGGCGCAGGCATTCATAGGGAGAGAGACCGCGCAGATACGAAGCCAGGAATCCGGCGTCGAACCCATCACCGGCTCCGACGACGTCGACGACCGCGGGTGCCCTGTAGCCGTCATGCGCGAAGCGCACTCCCTCGACGAGCGCGACCGCCCCATCCGGCCCCAACTTGGCCACCGCGATTCGGGGTCCGAGTGCCGTCGCGGCACCCAGAGCCTCGTCGATGTCAGGGACTCCAAAAAAGTCGAGGAACTCCTCCTCGGTCCCAAAGATCGCTGAGGTCTTCTGGATGACGGGGGCAAGCGCCTCTCTCGCGGACTCGATGCTCCAGAGCTGAAGCCGGAGGTTGAGATCGAGTGAGATCATCGCTCCACAACTCAGGCCTAGCTCCAGCGCCCTGCGGACAGTGCGGGCACACGATTCGCTCAGCGCGAACGTCATTCCGTTGAGATGCACGAGCCTGGCGTCGCGGAAGTGGTCGAGGCCGAGATCATCAGGCTGGAGGTTGCTTGCCGCCGAACCACGACGGTAGTACTGAACGCGCGTGACTCCGGTCGCATCATGGTGCTTCAGGTACAAGCCGGTATTGCGGGTTGGATCCCGGATGACCCGCGACACGTCGACTCCCTCGCGGGCGATTGCATTCAGAACAAGCACCCCCAAAGGCTCGTCTCCCAACCGGCTTATCCACGCTGAGCGATAGCCCAGTCGCGACATGGCGATCGCGAAATTCGAGTCAGCTCCGGCGAAGTCCAGCATCAAACGCTCCCCGAATCGCAGGGGCGCGGTCGTGTCCTCGCCGTAAAGCAGGATCATCGTTTCGCCGATCGTCACGACCTCGGCTCCCATCAATCAGCCCTTTCCCAGAGCGGCCACGAGGCCCCTGGTGAGAAAGCGCTGAAAGGCGATCGCGAAAATGAGGGGAGGCACCATCGCGAGAACCACGCTGGTCGCGATCAGAGCCAGGCTCGCATCTGGGTTTGTGGCGACCGACGAGAGAATCACGGGGAGCGTCTGCGAGCCGATCGTCTGCGTGAGAAGCAAGGCAAAGAGGAACTCGTTGTACGACGACATGAAGGCGAACGCTCCGGCCGCAGCCAGGCCAGGTGCAGCGAGCGGTAAGACGATCCTGAGGAACAGCTGCAGGCGCCCGCACCCGTCGATCTGAGCTGATTCCTCGATGTCAATCGGGAGAGACATGATGTAGTCACGAAGAAACCAGATGGTGAAGGGCAAGGAAAAGGTCAGGTACACGAGAATCAGCCCAACGTATGAATCGAGCAGGCCGAGAGCGCTGACGATCGCGTAGTAAGGGATCGCCAGAGCAGAAAGTTGAAAACGAGCGATTTGCCTCTAAATTTGACGCGAGCGAACGTGTAGGCGGCGAGGGCACCGAGCGCCACGTTCACGAGAGCAACGACGAGGGCGATGATCGCGCTGTTCTCCAGTGCCGCAGGAATCTCACGCGCCTCTTGCGATATTCGGCTGCGAAGCGTTCCCCGAACGTTCTGGCCTTGGGGAACCGTGCCCGTGAAGATGTAGTCGAAGTTCGCAATCGTCGGCTGCTGCGGTACCACGTGGCTGGGACGTGTCAGCAGCTCGTTCTCACCCTGGAAACTGGAGTCGAGCATCCAGAGTATCGGCCCGAGGATGAACAGCAGCATCACCGCGGTCGCGGCCCACAGGCCTGCCTGCCGCCAAAACGCCCCCCGGCCGATGTAGGTGCTCACCGCCGCTCTTCCGAACGCAGGACCCGGAGGTACAGGACGATCACGCCCAGCAGAACCAGGGCGATGAGGAATGCCAGGGCGGCGCCGGTTCCCAGATTCAGGAATTTGAAGACTTCCGCGTACGCGAACCAGCTGATCAGCGAGGTGGCGTCAGCTGGGCCCCCTCCAGTCATCACGTAAACCAGGTCGAATGTCGTCGCCGCCACGATCGTTTCGTAGATCAAGACGATCACGATGGTGGGCCTGAGCAGCGGCAGGGTGATCCGCCGAAACGCCGCCAGACGGCCCGCGCCGTCGACCGCCGCCGCGCTGTAGAGGTCACGCGGAATGGTCTGCAGACCAGCCAACAAGAAGATGGCTGCCAACGGTCCCTCGCGCCAGATATGAGCAAGCGCCAATCCACCTCTGGCCAGGGCCGGTTGACTCAGCCAGGGGATGTAGTCGTGGATGATTCCGAGTTGATAGAGGGCCGAATTCAGGACCCCGTAGTCGCCGTTTAGCAACCAGCGCCAGACGATGCCGCTGACCACGGCCGGCATTGCCCAGGGCAGCAAGATGGCCACCCTGAGGATCCTGGCGCCGGCGAACGCCTCATTGAGAAGCAGCGCCGCGAGCAGCCCGAAAATCATCACTCCCGGCACGGCCATGGCCATGAACGCCGCTGTGGACACCAGCGAGGAGGTCAGGTAGTAGCTCTGGAGGACGTCGCCGAAGTTCTGGAAACCGACAAAGGGATTGTTGAGAGGGTCGGTTAGAAGCTCTTTGTGCAGGCTGAGGTACACGGAGTAGCCCATCGGGTAAAGGCTGAACGCGGCCATGATCACCAGCACGGGCAGGAGGGTCAGGTACGCGTAACGCGACTCTCCGCGCGTTGCGATTTCACTGCGTCGCCTCGAGGGCCGGCGCACCTCACCGGCCCTC